>CAZMQE010000008.1:20752-30560 GCA_964568115.1 uncultured Anaerolinea sp. | reverse complement strand
AAACCGAGCGGATTCGGCATGACCATATAGTGGGATTTTTTCATGTGCATGTCAACGCGAAAGCTCTAGCTGCTAAACTAAAAGAGCATGGCATTGATTCCTATGAAAATAATATCCCTTATCGCGGCTGGCATGACCCACGCTTTCGAGTCTTTGTGATCGGGAAAGATGTATTCAAAGCGCGCGCGCTTCTCGGCGAATTGCCGATCGGAGATTACGCCGATGTGACTGGTTTCAAAAAAAGAAAGCCTGCAAGAACAAACCCAGCGAAAAAACGGACAGTATTGTCAGCGAACGAATTTTTTGCCAAAGCTCTGGCTGCCATCCAAAAAGCGGACTACGAAACCCTGGAAGGTTTGCGCGATGATATCAAGCCTGAATTCGTGCCGCATCTTTTAGAGACGTGGAACAAGTCCATGCCGTGGAAGACGAAGAACGCGTACATCGCTTTGTTGATGGATCAAATGGGTGAAGCAGTCAAACCCGTTATGGAGGATGCCCTGAATTCTCCCGCTGCTGAATCGCGGGCGTATGCGCTCTGTATCTTGAAAGGCGACTTCAAACTCTTTGATGATCTGCTGACAGATGGTTTGGTGGATGTCAATAAGGTGGATGCGGCGGTTGCCAGATTTCGCATTGAAAATATACTTTAAGTAGATGCAACTTAGACTTCACCAATGATTTAAGAAGAGAATCTACTTTTTGGCGACGACAACAGTGTTCGTGAAAAAATCCTTAAGTTGTATTTTCCTAGAAAACGATGTATAGTGATATTGAATTTACCGTCATATTGGTAATTTATTAAGTGGGATACGCGCGTCGCTTTATCGGTAATTAAAGCGAACAACAATATCGAAAGTCAAAATACCATCATATTTGCAACCTGAACTATCATGTGAAGTTCAGGGAATAGGCCTCTCGCTGTAGTCAATGATGGAGGTGTTATTTGGGAAATAGATTAATCTTTTCCGCCCAAGTATTGGTCAACCAGCCATAATGCTGGAGTGGGGTTTGATTCCTCTCATGATCCAAAAAGGAGTTCAAAATGTCTCACAAATCCCTTCGTCAGTTTGCCAGTCTGTTCCTTGCTTTGGTGATTATTTTCGGCGGGTTCACGCCAGTGCAGGCAGATACTAATATTCAACTTATTCCGATGGATGATGGATGCGTTTTCGATCAAACTCCATTTGATGGGGTTGGAGACGCGGTTGAATACAGCCTCAGTGTTTGCTCGGGGCTCAACCCAGGTATTGCTGAGTTTCGTGGTGCAATGGAATTTGATGTGAGTTCCATTGCATCTAGTAACACTATCGAAAGTGCGTCTCTTTATGTAACACCCATCGGACTATCGTGGCTTCCAGGCACTTCGAATATGCCCCTTCAGCTTTTTGGTTACACTGGTAATGGTGCAATTGGGAATGATGATTTCAATGCAGGATCGGTCATTGCAATATTTAATGGGTTAACAATACCTATCAATGTTCCTGTAATTTTGGATGTTACTGAATTTCTTCAAAATCAAGCGCCAACGGATTATGTAGGCTTCAGTTTGAGGACAGAAGTACATGGCGGGGTAGATTTTGGATCGTTAGAACTGGGCTCAGCCCCAATTTTATTAATTACACTAAAACCTACAACGGAAGTGAATATTGACATAAAACCTGGGAGTTCTACAAACAATGTCAATCACAAGAGTGAAGGTGTGATACCCGTTGCTATCCTGTCCACGGACGACTTCGATGCATACACTGTGGATCGCGATACTGTCCTATTTGGCGTAACAGGTAATGAAGCATCTCCAGTTCATTCGGCTTTGAGTGACGTGGATGGCGATGGCGATATGGATGTTATCTTCCATTTCAATATTATAGATACCGGTTTAGTCATGGGAGATACCGTTGCGAATCTCACCGGGCAAACGACCGATGGACGATTGATCCAAGGATCAGATTCCGTCAATATTGTTAATATCCCGTCAAACATTAAACCGTCGATAATAGATTTAGGAACCCTGGGAGGAACTTATAGCTCTCCTCAAGCCATCAATGAGCGGGGGCAAATTATTGGTATGAGCCAAACAGCCACTGGTGAAGAACATGCCTTCTTTTGGCAGAATGGTGTCATGACGGAAATTGGTACGCTAGGAGGCGCTTATATCGAACCCTATTGGATTAATAAATATGGTCAGGTTTTAGGCTCTGGCATCACTGATTTAGGCGAGGAGCATGCCTTCTTCTGGGATCATGGTGTACTAATCGATTTGGGAACTTTAGGAGGCACGATTTCCTACCCACAGGCGTTAAATAACCTAGGGCAAGCGGTTGGCTTTAGCGAGACCGCTTCAGGTGACTATCATGCTTTTCGCTGGTGGAACGGAGTTATGATCGATTTGGGAACTTTGGGCGGTGCTGATAGTTATCCAGCCGCAATAAATGAAAGCGGGCAGGTGGTTGGTTGGAGCCAGACAACCTCGGGCGAACTCCATGCCTTTCTCTGGCAGGGCGAGGTCATGATCGATTTGGGAACTTTGGGCGGGAGTTATATCTATTCATATGAGATCACCGAAAATGGGCAAGTCTTGGGCCATGGCCAGACTGCTACGGGCTATGACCATGCCTTTCTTTGGCAAAATGGCGTATTGATTGACCTGGGCACTTTGGGTGGAAATGATAGTTATCCATACGCAATCAATGAAAGTGGACAGGTTGTTGGTGTGAGCAAAACAATCTCAGGCGAAGATCATGCCTTTTTCTGGCAAGACGGGGTCATGACTGACTTGGGAACTCTAGGTGGGAATTATATCTATCCACAGGTGATTAACGAAAATGGGCAAGTCCTAGGTCATGGCCAGACTACTACGGGCTATGACCATGCCTTTCTTTGGCAAAATGGCGTATTGATTGACCTAGGTACTCTGGGTGGAAATGATAGTTATCCAACCGCAATCAATGAACGCGGACAGGTTATTGGAAGTAGTGAGACTGCATCTGGTGATTGGCACGTTTTCTACTGGCAAGGCGGTGCGATGACCGATTTAACTAATTTTGGATTGTTAGGAGTCCAAGCCATCAATGACCGTGGGCAAATCGTCGGTGTTACCCTAACTTCATCGGGTGAATACCATGCGGCTTTGCTGAAAAAATAAAATTCCAGGGAACTCAGAATTTCAATGCCACTGCCCTCCAGCGAGGAGGGCAGTTATTTTCTAAACCCATCCCATACATCCAAAGCAGGTTTTGGACTTCCATCTGAATTGCGAAGACCGATGTAAGCGAATGCGCCAAGGGATTGGGCATCTTGTAGGTCGCGTCCATCTTTTTTCATTTGTTCGGCATAGGAATCAATGTTGAGATCGTCGAGCAGGGTGTTGACCCAAAACGCGAGGCGCGGTCCGAGTTGGGTGTGGATGGCGTTGAGGTAGGCAACCTGATCCGTGGATGCGACTTGGATTTCGCCAATGGCTTGGGATGAGAATCCGCCTTCGGCGATGGCAACCGGCTTATCGGTCCGCGTGAGAAGCGGGGTGTAATAGTCCGCAGGGATTTGTGTCTCGTTGTTGAAAATAAAATAAGGATATGTTGAGATCACCCAGATATCCAGATTTGGTTCGAAGGCTTCGATCTGTTCCCAGTTGGGATTTAATTTTTGACGATCGCCTTCTTCGGGTTGGGGGAACATGTTGTTGAGATCATCCCATTGAAAAGAGACAAAGATCTGCGTGCCCGGTGCTTCAGCTTTGATGAGGGTATACATCTCGTTATAAAGGCTGATGAAGTTTTGAGCGTCGTCAGGATGGGCATCCATGTAGGTGTTGATCTCAGAGGCAAGACCAAGATAGTGAGGATGAAATGTACGCACGACCCACAAGGCAAAATTTTTATAGGCAGTCCGCACATTAGGGTTTGCAAAATTTGCATCCCAGCCTGTGGGCAGACCGCTGAACTCGCGACGGTTGAGTCCGTTAAGGGCATCAATCACAAAGATGGTTTCGAGATCATTTTGGCTGGCGAGTATAGTTTGATTGATGATGTCGGTGCGCGTTTGCGATTTACCATCGGCGCCGTTGACGAAATCCTCCCATGCGGTATTTTGTTGAATGAGGACGAAATCGCCGTGCGCACCCATATCTTTATAGAGTTGAAAAACGCTATCCAATGAGACTTCAGGCGGTGAAGGATAGAAGCCATAGGCGGTTTTACCGGAGTCAAATATGGAATTTTTAGGAGTGGGCGGAATGGACTGTGCTTCACCACTACAGGCGAGCGAGGCGATCAGCAAGATGCAAAAAGAAAAAATAAAACGGCGCATGGCTACCATCCTTTTATACAGTGATGCTCATGCGAGGCATAACCCCGCATGAGCATTTTGTTATCAGGAATACAGATTCGGATGGCGAAATGTTGCAGAATGAAAGTTGGTTACTTTCTTTTCGGAATAAAAATGACGATAAGCACCATGAGCAAACCCATAACCGCCAAGACCAAGCCTTCGATCATGACCGGCTCGAGGATCTGACTCGTTACCCCGCTGACAGTTTCCCGCATGGTCGCGAAGAGAATAGGCGGCACAAAACCTGCAACTTGATTTTGAAGAATACGTTGAACGAGCAAGCCAAAAACGGGCGCGCCGAGCCAGGCGGTCAACGCACTGAACGCGCCTGTGATCAAGAATGGATAGCCCCACCACTTGAGCCAACCCACGAGACTGCGGATGGCAAAAGCCGAGATGCCGAATAGAAAGAACAACGGGAAGAAGGGTGAGACCTTCATCAAAGCACGTACTCGATCCAAGTTAATGCGTGGGTCAGCGGTTGGATTGGTTTGGGATCCCGAGATCAGGGTGACTTGATCGGGGATGGTTAGAGTCATGACTTGCAGCTGCGATTCGATGAGCGGGTTGATCAAGCCCATTAATTCTTCCGGCGGTTTGCATAAGCCAATATCACCGCTTAATAACCCCAGCCCTAATTGCAGAAGTTGTTGAGCGGTGCAATCGGGTTGTGCCCGCAGGATCTGTTTTACGATTTCTGTGCCCGCCGGACCCGCGAACTGTTGCTTGAGCGGTAATAAGGAAATGACAGCCGAATCTGCATTGCCGTTCAGGTAATTGAAAACCGAATTAAGTGCGTCGTCCGTCAGGACTTTGATTTCCTCCGGCGGCAACAGGGAGGTGATGGCAGCCTGCCACTCTGCCACGGTCAATGGCTTCAAATAGGGGTCGGCGTTGGCGTTCGCTGCAATGGAGGCGTGCAAGGCATTCGCTAAAATTTCAGGCATGCGGGCGTAGAGGTTTTGTTTCTCGAAAGCCTGTTGGTAGGTTGCTGAATTAAACGCTTTGCTTTCGATGTTGAACGCGAATAATGCGATCACGCTACTAACAACGAACAATACGGCGCAAATGCCAGCAATGATCTTTCTGAAAGTGTCCATGTATTCCTGTTTACTGCGTTTCGACTTCGAGCGGAACAAGCACCCGCTCTCCATGCAACGCGGAATTATTTTCCAACGATGTCAATGTAATCATCGGTCACGATCTCGCCGCTGGATGCACCCAGGAGCTCGATCAGTTCACTTAGGAGGTGGGCTTTATTGTCCGCGTCTTTGCGGCTCCAGGTGCGGCTCTTGATCTCAAGGAAGTAGCCCAGCTTGGGTGTGGATACATTATCAAGGTTCACATAAAACTCAGTGTCCTTGTATTTGATGAACCAGCGCAGGCGGTCCTTTTCGATCGTCACTTCGGTGGTGGGGATAAAGTATTCGCGATAAAAGCGCAGGGAGTTGGTGGCAGGTGCCAGGAAACGACTGCGCGACAACAACACCTCGTGCTCGAACTTGCCTTCGCGCTTTAAGCCGATCAAGGTCAGGCGGGCGCGTGTTTTTGTGGGGCTGCCTTTGGCACTATCCATGAAATCATCTTCGCGGTAACGCAGAACGCCCTGCGACTCGTCATCGAAAAAGAAATAGGCATCATGTTGACGGTAATGCCGCTCGTACAGGATATCGATATCGTTTCGCATCAGGGCTGCGACAATGGGGTCTGCTTCCGTTATCTTGACCTTGACCTGCACCTCAAATGATTCCTCTTCAGACGAGCCGCCGAGTGCGATCAATTTCGAGAGCACCGATTGTTCACGTTCGATCAGGAACGAATCGATCTTCTTCGCCAGGTCTGCGGCTTCGGCGAGTAGTTCATTTTCGTTGACCGTAAGCAGTTTACGTTCACGCATCAGCCATTTGCCGTTGACCATCACATCGGTCACATCCGTGGATTTGGAAGCGTATACGATCTGGGCATACGCATTATCTGATGAGCGCCTGAAGGATGGTGAGTTGTGCAGCGGACTGAGGTCAACAAGGATGAGGTCGGCGCGGCGGCCCGGGGTCAGCGAGCCGGTCAAATGTCCGATATGAAGCGCTTGTGCGCCGAGCCGCGTTGCCATGAGCAGAGCTTGTGAGGCGGGGAGCGAGGTCGGGTCATTTGTCACAGCTTTGGCGACGAACGCGGCGAGCCGCACTTCTTCGAACATATCCAGATCGTTATTGGAGGCTGGTCCATCCGTGCCGATGCCCACGTTGAGTCCGGCTTCGAGCATTTTGACAACGGGCGCAAAGCCAGAAGCGAGTTTGAGATTCGAAGATGGGTTGTGCGATACGCCCGCGCCTGCGTGATGCAGCGTGCGGATCTCGCCCATATCGATGTGCACACAATGCGCCGCGATGACCTTGGCTTCAAGCAGCCCCTGCTTTTTTACGTAGGGGATCACAGGCATGCCGTTTTCGTTACGCATGTTGTCCACTTCAAAGGATGTTTCAGCGAGATGGATGTGCAGAGGAATGTCAAACTCTTTGGCGAGGTCAGATGTCTCGCGCAAAATTTCGGGCGTGGTGGTGTAGGGCGCATGCGGCGCAATGGACGGAACGATGAGCGGATGTCCCTTCCACTTGATGATGTACTCGCGGGCTTTTTCCATCGCGTCTTCATACGAAGCTGCATCGGGTGTGGGGAATTTGAGAATGGATTGACCACATACGCCACGCATACCAGCCTGGGCGGTGGCGGTGGCAACATCGTCTTCATAAAAATACATATCGTTGAACGTGGTCACGCCGCTACGGATCAGTTCTCCGCACGCGATGGAAGTGCCCAGCCGAATAAATTCAGGCGACGCAAACTCCCGTTCCACGGGCCACATGTAACCCTGCAACCAAACATCAAGGCGTAGATCATCGGCGATGCCGCGCAGGAGAGTCATTGGCACATGGGTATGCGCGTTGACCATGCCGGGCATCAGCACTTTGCCTTTGCAATCGATGGTTTCTTTTGCGGAATATTCTTTTTTGAGCTCGTCTTCGTTGCCCACTGCAACAATGCTATCGCCAAGCACAGCGACTGCGCCGTGCTTGTGCTGATTCATTTTGTCGTCCATGGTGAGGACGTGGGCGTTGATGAAGAGGGTGTCTATGGTTTGCATGATGGCTCCTTGTATTCTGGAGTGCGGAAGCTTGCTTCCGCACCCGACAGCAAGCTGTCGGATTCCAGAATTTAAATCATGGAATAAAACTCAACAGCGCTTTCAATGCCTTTAGGTTTTTATCGAAGTCGGTATCTGTGTGATTGGTCAATTCCATATCCACAGCCGCGCCGACGCCGTTCTCCACTGCCCAATCGGCGAGGGTGCCGGTATATTCACAACCTGTGTCCACCGGCGGGTATGGATATTTTGTAACGAATGCGAGCGTACTTGCCAGGCGTTTTGATGGTTCTTCCCAGGGTACGCCGCCGGGAAAGACTCCCAACGCCGCGCTATGATAGCTGATCAGTGCTGTGATCTTATGCGATGAAATAAAACTCATCACACCGCGTGTTTCTGGTTCCGATCCGCCGTAGGCACCGCCCGTAGTTGGGCGAAAGATCCAGCAGCCGTTACGGTCCCAGTCGGGTACCCAGTTTTCGGTGGGGAAGTTGCGGTTCAAATCCACGCCGTTGTTGTTGACACGTCCATCCACAGTATGTTCACGCGCTTCCCCGTCTGGATTCATATTGCGGATGATGTATAACGTCACATCACTGGGGATCACTTCAGGATGCGTATTGATATATTCGATCAATTCATTGGCAAGTAGAATTGTATTCCATTCACTGCCGCCATGAATGCCTGCCACAATTAAATATTCCCTGTCACCACCCCCGAATGTATATAACTCGATCGGTCGCCCTGCAACCGATAAACCCACCGCGCCGGGGATGGGTCCGTTGGCAAGCACGAACGGGGTCGATGTTTCAAATACGGGCGGCGTATAAAAAGGGTTGGGCGTTAATGTCGGCAGAAAATAACTGGTGGGTGCGCCTTGTTGAACAGCGCCTGGAGTGGCGGTCTCGCCGAACATGGCATTTGCCGCAGAAGCGCCCTGGTTATTGAAATAAAATAATCCCACAAGGAACAAACATAGAACCGCGAAGCCATTCACGCCCCAGATCACATAGACCCAGGTAAGTGGCTGTTTTTTACGACGTGCCATTAGTCATTATCCCGGGCTCGGCGTCGCAGCCAATCGAGCGCAAGATTCGTTGCCCACCTGGTAACACTGCGCGGTGGTCCGCCGTAGCTGATGTGATGAGTCTTTTCGCCATACGGCGTGATGAGTGCGATATCGGCAGTACGATTTTCAACAGATGCGATCACGCCTATGGCTGCGTCTGTTTTTGATTCGGTACGAACTGTACGTAACGCGCCTAATAGTTCAGTAGGAGTTATATCTGGGATGGTTGCAATATGCGGGACTTTACGTGCCAGCATCCCATCCAAACCGGATTCAAGCCCGCTCAGACTCCAGCCGCGTTTTGCTACAGCGTTAAGTGCCGCATCTTCCAATTTATCCTCATCCACTCCGAAGACTACGTCCCCGAGCCTTTCGCGCACATCCTTTTCGATGACGGCGATCATGTCATCGGCTTCGGCTTCGTTTTTGGCTTTGGCTGCGATGCGAATATCCACTACGCCGGTGTGTGCGGCGAGCCCGACTGTGGGATTACTCAAGGTTTCAAGGTCAGCGATCTTTTCATCGATCATGCCTTCACCGAGACCAGCACAATGCAGGATCTTTATTTTGATGATCTCATCCAACGCGAAACGTTTTTGCAAATACGGCACGATGGATTCGTGCAGAATATATTCCATCTCATTGGGTACACCCGGCAAGGAGATGACTGCATTGCGCTCGGTTTCAACGATAAAGCAAGGCGCTGTGCCAACCGGATTCGTAATCCCCAATGCGCCTTTCGGTACATATGCCTGGCGCTTTTGATTTTCAGATGGCGTGCGTCCATAGCGCGAGATAACGGCAACTACTTGATCCCAAAGCTCTGCGCGAAATTCGGTTTCGACGCCGACAGCCAATGCCACCGCATCGCGTGTAGGGTCATCAATGGTGGGACCCAACCCGCCGGTGGTGATGACGATCTCGGCGCGTTGCATCGCATCACGGATCACATCCGCGATGCGTTCGGCGTTATCGCCGATGGTAAGGGTGCGGAATAAGTTCACGCCCATGCCGCGCAAGACGCGCGCGATGTAGCGGGTGTTGGTATCCACGATCTCACCGAGTAATATTTCTGTTCCGATAGTTATGATTTCTGCTGATGGCATATGATGTTTTTATTGGTAGGGGCGAAGCATCCCGCAAGGGGACTATGTTGCTTCGCCCCTACGTTTGGTTTCAGAATTCTACTTCTACTCCAAGTTTCATTGTATGTGCATTGGTCAACGCGAGTTGTGCGGCGGCGGCATCTTGTACGGCATTGCCGACGG
>CAZMQE010000008.1:6218-20652 GCA_964568115.1 uncultured Anaerolinea sp. | reverse complement strand
GCATTGGTCAACGCGAGTTGTGCGGCGGCGGCATCTTGTACGGCATTGCCGACGGATTTGAAGAAGGTGATCTCGTCGTCCGATTGTCTGCCGGTCTTTTTGCCTGAGATTACTTCACCGATCTCGGCGTGGATATCTGTCTCTTTGATGAGACCTGCTTTGATGGCTTTGACGATGTCACCGGCTTCATCCATGACTGTCGAGTACGAGTCCACAATGATGCGGGCGCGGGCGACGGTCTCGATGGGGCTTTCTTGCATCTCGGCAGTATACGCGCCGATGCCGCAGATGTGCGTACCTGATTTTACATCTTTATCGTCAAACAGAGCTTGCGATGACGTTGTCGCTGTGCAGATGATGTCCGCCTGTTCAACGGCTTCTTTGGGTGTCTTTGCCACGCGCAGGTCGTTGGGGATATTATGCCTGCCTGCCATTTCTTCTGCAAAGGCATTGGATTTCTCTGGTGAGAGATCGTAGATAAATGCAGTTTCAATCTGGCGGGTAGTGCAGGCGGCTTCGAGTTGAGTACGTCCCTGTGAACCGGCGCCGAAGATGGCGACAACCTTGCTGTCTTGGCGGGCGAGCAGGTCAGTGGCGGCGCCGCTCGCTGCGCCTGTGCGGATGGCAGTCAGTGTACTGCCTTCAAGTAATGCAATTGCGCGACCAGTATCAGATTCGAGCACAAGCACCGCGGCTTGGATGTAGGCGAGTCCGCGGGTGGGGTTGCCGGGAAAGAGCGAAACCACTTTGACTGCCAGTGCTTCCCCTGAATCTGATTTCATATATGCGGGCATGAAGAGACTGAGGGCGTTGTGGCTCGGAATGGGTAAACGTGTCCGGAGCGGCGAAACAGCCGTCCCGTTGGAAAGCGAGGCGTAGGCGTCCTTCATCGCGGCGATGGCTTGGTCCATTGGCAAAGCTTGTCGGACTTGGTCGGCGTTAAGGATGAGCATAGGTTGTTCCGAGTGTTAATAGGAGATTGCTTCGGGCTAAGAACAGAGCGCCCTCGCAATGACATAGAGTTGGTATTAAAAAGCGCAGAGGCTTGATTGCTCCTCTGCGCCTAGCCGTTCGCATATTGGATTTATTCGATGCCCAAATACGACTTACGCACCATTTCGTTCTCTTTGAGTTTTGCGGCTTCGTCGGCTAGGATGATCTCGCCGGTTTGAATTACATAGCCGCGATTGGCGATGGTGAGTGCCATCAACGCGTTCTGTTCAACGAGCAGAATGGTGACGCCTTCCTTGTTGATGGTTTGAATAATATCGAAGATCAGTTCAACCAACAGCGGAGAGAGACCCATGGATGGCTCGTCAAGCAGGAGGATGCGCGGGCGTGCCATGAGAGCGCGTCCCATCGCCAGCATCTGTTGTTCGCCGCCGGAGAGTGTGCCGCCTTTTTGAGTGATGCGTTCCTTCAAGCGGGGAAAGAGGTTGAAGACGCGGTCGAGGTCATCCTTGAAGCCGGTCTTGTCTTTACGGGCATACGCACCCATCTCAAGATTTTCGAGCACGGTCATGCGCGGGAAGATCATGCGCCCTTCGGGGCTTTGGGCAACGCCGCGCATGGCGATCTCGTGAGCAGGAAGTTTTTCGAGCGATTCGCCTTCGAAGACGATCGAGCCGGAGCGCGGCTTGTTGATGCCTTGAATGGTGCGCAGGGTGGTGCTTTTGCCTGCGCCATTCGAGCCGATGAGTGTGACGATCTCGCCTTTATTCACAGATAGCGAAACGCCTTTCAAGGCATGGATATTGCCATAGTAGGTGTGGACATCTTTGAGTTCTAACATCATGGTAGGTTCCGCCTTTACTTGGTGACAGTGCCTTTGCCGAGATAGGCTTCGATCACGCGCTGGTTCTTCTGCACATCAGCTGGTAAGCCTTCAGAGATCTTTTCGCCATAATCTAACACGGAGACGCGATCTGAAATTCCCATCACCACGCGCATGTGATGCTCAATGAGCAGGATGGTTAATCCGCGTTCTTTGCGCAGGAAGGTGATGAAGTTGGTCAGGTCGAGGGTCTCGTTGGGGTTCATACCTGCGGTCGGTTCATCGAGAAGCAAAAGCTTGGGTTCAGTAGCAAGCGCTCGGGCAATCTCGAGGCGGCGTTGTAATCCGTATGGGAGGTTTTTGGCGGTGACTTCCGCGTCGCTTCTTTTCAAGCCGACAAATTCAAGAATGTCCAACGCCTTGGCGCGGGCATCGGCTTCTTCTTTGCGGGTAGCTTGGGTTAGAAAGATCTGTCCGAGCAAATTTGATTTCAAGCGCACATGTTCGCCGACGAGAACGTTTTCCATGGCGGTCATGTTCGCAAACAGGCGGATGTTTTGGAATGTGCGAGCGATACCGAGGGCGGTGATTTCGAATGGTTTTAGATTGTTCAGGCTTTTTCCGTCAAATACCAAATCGCCGCTGGTCACCTGGTAGATACCGGTGATGGTATTAAAAAAGGTTGTTTTACCAGCACCATTGGGACCGATCAAACCAGCGATCATGCCCTGTTCAATGGTGAAATCAACATTATTGACAGCGGTGAGGCCGCCGAAGGTTTTGGTTACTTTTCGGGCTTCTAAGAGGCTCATAGTATATTTCCTTACGGCTACTTTTTCGATCCGCTGGATTTTTTCAAGTCATCCACCGGGACTTCACTATCGGCATGTAATTCCATGCGCCGTTGAGCGTTCGGTATCAGACCCTCGGGTCTGACCGCCATCATGATCACGAGCGTCAACCCGAATAGCAGGAACCTGTATAAGATCGGATTAGCGTTGTCTTTTACGGCATTTTGTATTACCGGGTCGCTGATGGATGGAAGAATGGTGTTGTTCAATAAAGCTGCGAGGAAATCCTTCAACGCGGGCAGGAACAGGCGGTCGGCGGTCATGAGGACGAGCCCGCCAACGATCACACCATTGACATTCCCCAAGCCACCCAAGATCACGCAGGATAGGATGATGATGGATGCACTGAAGTCAAATACACTCGGGAAGATACCGCGGATATAAGCCGCATAGAAAGCGCCTGCAAAACCGGAGAACATGGCGCCCATGGCAAATGCTAAAAGTTTGGTGCGGACCGGGTCGATGCCCATTTGTGACGCAGCCAGTTCGTCTTCGCGAATTGCCATCCAGGCGCGACCAAGGCGACTTTCGCGCATGCGATTGATGAGGAAGATCGATAGCAGAATGATCGCAATGATGAGGAAGTACCAGGTAATGGGGTTGCTCGATTCGAATTCACCAATGATGGGTAAAGATGGTCTTCCGATCGGGCTGATGCCTTTTTCGCCAAAGGTAAGATCTTCATGATTGACAAAGGTTATGCAGGCTGTTTGGATTCGGAATAGGGGCAAAATCCAGCAAGTAAACGGTTCTTTGATCGTTACATCGATCAGATTTTTGAAAAGCACGGGCACGATCTCGCCAAATCCTAATGTGACGATGGCAAGATAATCGCCGCGTAATGGCAAAGTTGGTGCGCCGAGCATTAAGCCCCAGACGCCTGCCATTGCGGCTGCAATCCAGATCACCAGCCAAAAATTCAGTTCAATGTTATGAACAGGTGACGAAAGGATACCGGTGGTATAAGCACCGATGGCGAAGAAGGCTGCGTAACCCAGATCCAAAAGACCGGCATAGCCGACCACGATGTTAAGACCCAGACCGAGGATCACGAAGATCAGCGCAAAGATGATCTGGGCAGTCCAACGTAGTTCAGTGGCATTATCAATAAATGGAAAAGCCACAACGACAACCGCGAGTAGGATCATTTTTGCGGTTTTTTCTTTGGCTTCTGATAAGCCGTGGAAAGAGGCGGTTAGCGTTGTAAGTAAAACAACTGCCAGGATCGCCACGATATTGGCAGAAACAACGACAGTATTATATTCCGTGTATTTTCCAATTGCTGCCAGAATGACAAAATTTTGGATCAAGCTAAAGACCACGAGTACACCAGCCGCAACCAGGGCGGTGGGGAGTGTCTTTTGGGCAATCCCAAGAGGGTTAGAGCGTTCGATATTGGAACTTAAGCGCAGTCCCAAGCCCAAGCCCAAAAACATGCCGATAACCGCTACCGACCAGCCGCCGAAGAGGAAGGTCAATAAGCCGCCAATGATACCGAAGGTGATACCTGATTTTATGTTTTGCATGGATGCACCTCCTAAGCCTTTTGTCCCGTTTGTTCACCCAACAGGCCGGTGGGGCGGAAGAGTAGGATCAAAACCAGGGTGGCAAATACCCAGGCATTTGTCCAGCGGGCATTGAGGTACCCATCGCTGAAGGATGCCAACAGCCCGATCAGGAACCCGCCGAGCATGGCGCCGGTGATGTTTCCGATGCCACCGAGAACAGCGGCAGTAAATGACTGCAAACCTGCCCGGAAACCCATGAACCACCAGGCAGTATTATTATATAGACCAGCCATCAACCCAGCTGCACCTGCCAAGCCACCGCCGATGAGAAATGTAGCGGTGATGACCCAGTCAATATCGATACCGAGCATTTTGGCTGCATCTCGATTTTGAGCCGTGGCACGCATAGCTTTACCCAATTGAGTGCGTTGAACGAAGAGACGTAACCCAACCATCAGTACAGAAGCCAACACGATAACAAGCACATCCTTAATGGTTAAGCGTAACGCCACACCCGATGAAGCCAGGAGGTTCACATCCCAGCCCAGACTGGTAAAGAGTGTGCCAAGCAAATCCGGGAACGCTTTTTGTGAAGCGCCGCCGGTTGTTCCAAACGACGGAACCAGCCAGGTTTGTGCTGCCCACATCAAGCCGATGTTTTCAACAATGAATGACATACCAATGGCTGAGATCAAAGGCGCGAGGCGTGGGGCATTCCGCAAGCGCCTATAAGCCAGACGTTCAATGGATGCGTTTAAGACTGCGCATACAATGATCGAAATAACGAGAGCTAGAATAAGTCCAAGAACAATAGTACCCGGATCCTTGCTTTCCAAAGTCCCGGTCAGAGAAAGGACGGTCAGCGATGTGAAAACGCCGATCATATACACATCGCCATGAGCAAAATTAATCAACTCAATGATACCGTACACCATGGTGTAACCAAGGGCAATGATGGCGATGATCGCACCGTTGGAAATTCCTATGATAAGGAATTGTACAAGTTGTAGGGGGTTGGCTTTGATCGCAGTATATATGGCAGGGAAATCAAGACCCGCGATCGGTCCGATCAGGAGTACGATGTAAATGACAAGCGCAACCATTCCAGTACGCCGTAGATTAAATTTCTTTTTGGGTTTGGCGGATGATGATTCCATGATTCTCCTCTTTAGCCCTGCAGTGTATTGTAAATGGGGGCGGCAGTGGATGCCGCCCCCAAAAGAGCCAGAGTCTTATTTGAACGTACCAACTGAGACGTAAGCTCCACCCTGGACCTGATAGAAGGTCATGTCGGTGAGGCTGGTGTCGCCATTGGCGTCGAAGGACCAGGTGCCGAGAGCGCCATCGAAGTTCTGAATGGCAAAGACTGCATCACGGATGGCTTTGCGGTCGGTGGGATCGCCACCAGCGGCGCAGACATCTTCGATCGCCTTGAGAGCCACATTCATGACTTCATAACCATACACAGCGTACGGTTCGGTCAGAGGACCGTATTTAGCTTCGTAATCCTTCTTGAATTGCTGACCTTTGGGTCCCAATTTTTCGAAGGGCAAACCAGCTACGGAAGCATACGCGCCTTCAGCCACATCAGCGCCCGCGCCATCGATGAAGGCTTGGGTCTGAATGCCATCGGGACCAACATACTTAACAACGGTGTTGTCGCCCATGATCGCGACTTTGTCTTTGAGGAGCTGGGAAGCATTGTTGTCAACGACCATACCAACATAAATGGCATCGGGAGCGCCACCGTTGTTGCTGGTGGAGATCTTGGTCATGAGGGCTTTGTAGTCAGCAGCTTTCGGGTCAATACCTTCGTGTCCCAAAACGGTCAAACCAATTTCGCCAGCGGTCTTTTCGAACACATCGGCAATGCCTTTACCGTAGAGTTCCTGATCATCCAGGATATAAACAGTGGTGGCGCCGAGGGATTTCACGAAATTCGCGGCAACCTTGCCCTGAATATCGTCAGCGGCAACTACACGAGCATAGTTGCGAACGCCAGACGGATAGTAGGAATCGGTAACGCCAGGCAGATCTTTATCGGCTTTGGTCAAACCGGGGTTTGTGTTGGCAGGGGAGACCATAACCAACGGACCAGCACCATTCAAAATCGGAATGGACAACTTGGCAGCGCCAGAGTTGAAGGTGCCGAGGTAAGCCACGATGGACTTGTCAGCAGCAGCCTTGTTGGCATTTTCGGTTTCCACAGCGGGATCCCATTTGCCGAGAGCGGCGGAAGCATCGTCCCACGCTTCGTAGGTAACGGTGTATTTGCCACCGCAAGCCTTGCCGCCAGCCTGTTCAAGGCGCAGCATGGAAGCGTTAACAATGGTCTGGGTCTGGGTCAGGGAAGAACCAGTCATGGGCAAGCTGGATACGATCTTGAGAGTAGCGCCGCCGCCACCACCACCGCTACAAGCGGCGAGCACGAGACTGGCAAGCACCAACAGTGTCATCAGACTAAACAAGCGTTTCATTTTCTTACTCCTCCGAAAATAGTTAGGAAATTCTTTTGATATCCAATTTGGATATGACGATTATGCAGACCAGGCGCAAAAGTCAGCATCACCTCCTTCGGTGAATTTCTTGGTTCCATTTAACAAAGAACCGGAGAAAATATCCTTTGGCAGTATTTCTCGCGACTCAAAAATGGTATAGTCTAATAACCTGGCAGAGCCAGACCACACAAGTTATTAACGTCTAATAGTAAGTGAAATTTATCTAGGGGTCAAGTGGCGGAACAAAATTATTTTTTATCTTGAGAACGATAAAGCAACTGTTCGCGAATACGCAGGTCGGTGTTCCTGATCTTCATTGCCAGATCAGCCGCCAGGTTATACATTAAGCGATAACCCAGTTGTGGATAGGTCTCACACAACATAATGAGTTTATCGCGCGGAATAATGAGGAGCCGGGTGTCTTTTTGCGATGCGCAAGCGGAGGCAGAACGCAGCCCCTCGTCGACAAGCGCAACCTCACCGAAAGATTGACCGCGCCGCATGGTGGCAATAACTTTATTTTCAATCCCGTCTTCTGTCGTGCTCACCAGGGATGGATCAACTACAATATCCACTTCGCCTTGAATGATGATGTACAGCTCTTTGCTGCCGCTGTTTTCTTTAAATATGAGATCGTCTTTTTGGAAGGTTGCTTCATGGCAAATATTAGCCACCAATTCAAGCTGGGTGGGCGTGAATTGGTAAAAAATATCACTTTGTTTCAATGAATTTACAGTTGAAGCATTTGACACAGTAACCTCCAATATATTGGGCACGAGTGTAGCATAAACGCAGACGAAGTGCAACGCTTCAGCCTACGGGTAAATCTGATTCAGCCAATCAAGCGGGTTCACCTGGATGCCATTCACCCATAATTCCCAATGTAAATGTGCGCCTGTTACACGTCCAGTACCACCCACCAGCCCGATCACCTGACCCTGCCCTACGAGATCACCAACATTGACAAGGATCTCTGACTGATGCCAAAAACCGCTGTATACACCGAGCCCATGATCGATGATCGTAGCGTTGCCACGGACAGTTAAGGGTGCGGCAAAAATAACTTTGCCTGCGGCGGGGGCGAAGATCTGTAATCCCTCACCACCGGCAAAATCCAAGCCTGTATGAAAACCTTGGATGGTTAGTTCGGTGCCTGTGCCGTGATAAAGGCGGCGGGTGCCATAACGAGAAGTGAACTCATCAGGATACACCGCCGGAGAAGTAAAGATGTCGCTCCAGTATTGGGTGGGTGTGAACAGGCTGGTCATCGCAAATATATTTTTGTTTTCGGGTTCGGTCACGACCGGGTCGATTGTATCTGCTGGAACATATAGTTCCTCGCTGTAATAATCGCCTCTTGTGACCAGAACCATTTGTTCGAAGGATTGCCGGCTCCCATCGGGAAGTGTAGCCTCCAACCGTAGAGGATAGACTCCCGGATCTAACAAAGCATGAACGCCTTGTAAAGAGACTTGCTCATTCGGTGTTTGAAAAAAGTGCAACGGACTTTCCACGAGCAAGCCTGATACTGGTGCATTCCCTTGGGTTTGTACGCGAATCACTTCCGTCCCGCCCTGCACCATGGGGAGAGGTTCAATGCTGGCACCTAAAAACGCGGAAGGCAAGCCTGTTGCTGTGCCTTCGCCGCCAGTTGGCGAGTAAAGCACGTCACCAGGTAATGTACCCCAGGTGTTTTTTTGTTTGTTGACTTCTGCAAGAGTCCAGGGATCAGTGTTTTGTTTGACCGCTAATTCCAGTAAAGACTCGCCAACGCCTGTATTGATGCGAGTGTTGAATTCCTGCTGACCTTCCTGTTTAGGAATGATCAAGCTAATGCCCACGTATAACTCTGTTGGGCTGACAAGGCGATTGAGTTTGACCAATTGGTCATCAGAAACTTGTGTACGCCTGCTTAAACTTCGCAGGGAATCGCCGAATGCAATGATCTCAGTATCCAGGATTCCGGTAATGCCCTCGAGCCCGGGGATTACAACTTGTTGACCTTGCCCCAATAAATTCGGGTCGATGCCGGGGTTTACTGCCAGCAATTCATCGAATGTGACGTTGAAGCGATTTGCGATCGAATAAAAAGTATCGCCCGCTTGGACAATGTATACAGGTCCGCTGGCTTGTGCAGCAACCGATCCACTGGTAAAGCCTGTGAAGATGATAATAAGTAAAAGGAAGATGGAAAGACTCTTACGCATTCTTGAACAGTACCGTATCACCGATCTCATAATCTCCCCAGCGCTCAGGATGAATCTCGAGCACATACCGAGCGGGCTGTTTCGAGAAGTAAGCCGGTCGCCATGATTTTGCGATGATTTTATCCACTACTTTCATTTCAGAGTTGATCCAGATGACGGTCAAGTCGAAGGCTACGAAAAGCATGTGGATGGAAGAGTCGAGGCGTGAATCACGCGTCCCAACCAGGAGCAGGCCTTCATCCAGCCCGAGGCGAGGGCGAAAAGTTAATCCGCGCAACTGCGTTAAAAAGGTATCACAATACTTAACACGCGGCAGGTTTTCGAGTGTCCGATTTAGGTTTTCGATGATGATTTGTTTTGGCATAATATCAAATTGAAAACGAGGCGATCTTCGCCTCGTTTAAGATTTTTGCAGTACTTTTTCGATACTGTTGAGCAAGTCTTGCGGGCTGAATGGCTTGGCGATGTAGTCATCCACCTTGGCGATGTGTAAGCCAAGCACCTTATCGATACTTTGCGCTTTGGCTGTCACCACGATGACCGGGATGCCTTTTGTGTTTTCATCGGCTTTTATTTGTTGGTATACTTCCCAACCATCCATATCAGGCATCATCAGATCAAGCAACACCAGATCAGGCTTTTCCTGGCGGACCATTTTCAAGCCTTCAACACCACCCGTAGCGCCCTTGACCTCAAAACCACGACGCCCCAAAATCAGCCGGATCAGATCGATCATTTCAGGTTCATCTTCAACACATAATATGCATTTGAGGTTGGTTGTCATAGGGTTACCTAAATGTAGTTTACCATAAAGTGAAATCAATGAAAATAATAACCTGGAACGTCAATGGCGTGCGCGCCGCACTTAAGAAAGCCACCCTGAGTTGGGCTTGGGATCAAAACCCCGACCTGTTATGTTTGCAGGAAATGAAAGCCCGCCCTGATCAATTAACTGCCGATCAGGCGAGCGCATTACAGCTACCATATATATGGAATCCCGCGGAAAAACCTGGTTATAGCGGGGTGGCGACCTTCCACAAAAAACAACCTTTGGATTTTCAGTTGGGGCTGGGGGACCCAAGATTCGACGTAGAGGGACGCGTCATTTCCACGCTCCATGCTGGTTTCCGGCTCTTCAACATTTACTTTCCGAATGGTCAACGTGGCCAAGCGCGCGTGGACTATAAGCTCGATTTCTATGCTCGTTTGCTCGAGATCTGTAACGAACTCCATGCCAAAGGCGAGAATATCATCATCACTGGCGATTTCAACACAGCGCATACGCCGATGGACTTGAAAAACGCCAAACAAAACGCAACCACTTCAGGTTTTCTGCCTGAAGAACGCGAATGGGTGCAAAAGTTCCTTGACCACGGTTTTGTGGATATATATAGAAGGCTGTACCCTGAGCGCGTTCAATATACCTGGTGGACGTATATCAGCAATGCGCGTGAGCGGGGTGTGGGCTGGCGGATTGACTATTTTCTAGTCTCTGAAACACTGGCGGATCGTGTAAAAGATGTCATTATTCACGAAAATGTACTGGGATCTGATCATTGCCCGGTGGAGTTGGTGTTGAAGTAAGAGCAGGGCGCTTTTGGGTGTCCAGAACCTAATTCTTTTTATAAACCCTGAATTATTAGAGAAGTATATAAAGATTTCCGGCGGGCTATTCCTGAATACCCCATGTTGGTATAATCTCGACTGGAATTATCCATGGAGGCAGTGTGAATCCTAGAAACCAATCTTTTATCGTAACCCTTCTTTTGATCGTGGCGGTCGTTGCCATGGTGGTGACGGCTATTCAACGTGAGTCAAATGTTACTGACCCGTTGACGATCAGTGAAGTGGCGCAGGCGATTCAGTCCGGTAGTGTGGCGAAAGTCGTCATTCAAAATGACGGCAGTTTACGCGTGATGTACACATCCGGCGATGAAGCCAAGACAACAACCGGCGTTGAGTCTTACAAAGAATCAAACGCCACTTTAGTAGATCAGTTGATCAGCCTCGGGGTGACCACTGAACAGCTATCAGCGATCAAGGTCGAAGTGGAAGCCCCGTCTATATGGGACGGCGCATTGGGTGGCTTTTTTGTATACCTGTTACCGCTCCTTTTGATGGTGGGCGTGTTCTGGTTTATTTTCCGCCAGGCTCAAGGCTCGAATAATGCGGCCATGTCGTTCGGGAAATCTCGTGCGCGCATGTTTAGCGGAGAGCATCCCACCGTTACATTTCAAGATGTGGCTGGTGCAGATGAGTCGAAGCAGGAGCTGGCGGAGATTGTCGAGTTCCTCAAGGAACCGCAGAAATTTATCCAATTGGGCGCGCGTATTCCCAAGGGTGTGTTGTTGGTGGGTCCTCCAGGAACCGGTAAGACGTTGCTTGCCAAAGCCGTATCCGGCGAAGCGGGCGTGCCGTTCTTCTCCATCTCTGGTTCTGAATTTGTAGAAATGTTCGTGGGTGTGGGCGCCAGCCGTGTGCGTGACCTGTTCGATCAGGCGAAGCGCCATTCCCCGTGTATCATTTTCGTCGATGAAATTGATGCTGTAGGTCGTCAGCGCGGTGCTGGGCTTGGCGGTTCACATGATGAGCGCGAACAGACCCTGAATCAAATGCTCGTTGAAATGGACGGCTTTGATACAGATACGAACGTGATCATTATCGCCGCGACCAACCGTCCCGATATTTTGGACCCGGCATTGCTGCGTCCCGGTCGCTTTGACCGCCGCGTCACGTTGGATCGCCCCGATATGAAGGGTCGCGAAGCCATTCTCAAAGTGCATGTCAAGGGTAAGCCCCTGGAACCCGGTGTCGATTTGGGCACGATTGCGCGCGGCACACCCGGTTTTGTAGGTGCTGACCTTGAGAACCTTGTCAACGAAGGCGCGATCCTCGCTGCCCGCCGCAATAAGAAATCAATTGCCCAGACCGATATGGAAGAAGCCATTGAGCGCGTTGTGATGGGACCTGAACGCAAGTCCCGTTTGATCTCGGAAGAAGAGAAGCGCATCATCGCCTACCATGAAGCTGGTCATGCCGTAGCGATGAATGCCGTCCCTGAAGCGGATCCTGTTCAAAAGATCACCATCGTGGGTCGCGGACAGGCTGGCGGACTCACCTGGTATCGCCCTGAGGATGATCGCATTCTCACCTCCCGCAAGAAGATGATCGCCTCACTGGTTGGTCTGCTGGGCGGTCGTGTTGCCGAAGAGCTCGTCTTTGACGATGTTACATCCGGCGCTTCCAATGATATTGAGCGTGTCACGCAAATGGCGCGGATGATGGTTACTCGCCTGGGCATGTCCAACGAAATGGGCTTGATGACCTACGGACAAAAAGAAGAAATGATCTTCCTAGGTCGTGAAATATCAGAGCAGCGTGATTACTCTGAGGCAGTTGCCCAGCGAATTGATGCTGAAGTCCGCAAGCTTGTCGATGATGCTTATAAGGTCACCAAGAAACTGCTGACCAAATATCGCAAGGAACTGGATGCGGTTGCGCAGAAGCTTCTCGAAGTCGAATCGCTCTCACGAGAAGACTTTGAAAAGATCTTCCCGCCGCCGTTCACGAAGAAGAGTGGTACGCCACAGTTGCCGTAATAGCGAACAAGTAATAATAAAGAGCCTCTGGTTTTCGCCAGAGGCTCTTTCAATTAACTCGAAAACTGTTTACCTAGCTACTTCGTCTCTTCCTTATGTTGCCGCACCAATTCACGTCTCAAAATCTTGCCTACGGTTGTCTTCGGCAATTCATCTCTGAACTCATAGTGCGTGGGGACTTTATACGCGGCTAGGCGTTCCTTGCAAAATGCCTTAATGTCCTCCGCAGTGGCGGTTTCACCGGGTTTCAACACGATCCAGGCTTTCACTGTTTCGCCGCGGTATGGATCTGGAATGCCTGCCACGCCCACATCCATCACTTTGGGATGATCCATGATGGCTTCTTCCACTTCACGGGGCCATACTTGATAACCGCCTGGCTTGATCAATTCCTTTTTGCGGTCCACAATATAGAAATAGCCATCTTCATCCATGCGGGCAATATCGCCCGTGAACAGCCAGACCTTGCCGTCTTTCATCGTGCGCAGGGTGTTGGCGGTTTCAGTGGGCATATTGTGATAGCCCTTCATCACCTGTGGACCATGGATCACTACTTCGCCGATCTCACCCTGTTGTAATTCCGTTTCGCCGTCATCGAGACTGATCAATTTCACTTCCACATTGGGCAGCGGCATGCCGATGGAGCCCGTCTTGTTTTCGCCAAGCAATGGATTACAGTGCGTCGCTGTCGGTGCTTCAGAAAGTCCGTAGCCCTCAAAAACCTTCCCGCCAGTCAATTTCTCAAACTGATCTTTGGTTTCCCGCATCAAAGCCGCTGATCCCGAGATGCAAGCTTTGATGGAAGAAAGCTCATATTTACCAGCTTTTACATCGGGGTGATTATTGATGCCGTTATACATGGCAGGCACGCCAGGAAAAATGGTTGCTTTGTATTTCGCAATATTCTCCAGCACATCTTTCAAGTCACGCGGATTTGGGACCATCACCATACTGGCGCCGGTCGCCATGGCAAAACTCATGCCTGCTACCATGCCATAAACATGGAAGAGCGGAATCGCCATCAGCACCACTTCTTTGCCTTCATCCAAACCGGTCATCCATGATTTGATCTGTAAGGCGTTGGCTACTACATTGCGATGCATTGCCACTGCGCCTTTTGAGACACCCGTGGTCCCGCCTGAGTATTGGAACAAGGCTGTATCGTCAGGACCAATCTCCAGCTTGGGACGAGGCGAATCGTGATGTTTCGCAAGCAGGTCTTGTAGCCAGATGTCGCCATCCTTGAGTCCACCCTCGATTCTGAATCCGCCTTTTTTCTCGCGCAATAACGTGAACAACACCCTCATCAGGGGTGGCAGTGTTTCCTTGAGGTTTGTCACGATCAATTTCTTGATCTTGGTTTTGGGCTGCGCTTTCTTGATGGTATTGTAAAAGTTCGTCATCACGAACATATACTCAATGCCCGCATCACTAGCTTGATGTTCGATCTCGGGGGCAGTATATAACGGATTGGTCGCCACCACCACGCCACCCGCTTTAAGAATACCAAAATACACCATTACGAACTGCGGCGAGTTTGGCATAAAGATTCCCACCCGGTCACCTTTTTTTACGCCCAGCTCCACCAGCGCGGCTGCGATGCGATCACTGATCGCATTCATCTCCTGGTAAGTAATGACCGCACCTTTAAAGATCGTACAGGCACGGTCAGGATACTTGCGAGCAGATTCCTCCAAAAAATTGAACAACGGCACACTGGGAATATCGATCGTTTGCGGAACCCCTTTGTCGTAATGAGCAAGCCACGGTTTCTCGTTCATGATATCTCCTGTCTCCTCTTTTACTATGATGTTTCCAGTATATACAATGCAGAATCAAAAGTCAACCAACTGACGGATGTTTTTCTCGATCTCTTCGACGACCCCGCCTTTAACTGAATACCAATAAATATTCGGATCGGACTCCTTGAACCAATTCGCCTGCCTGCGGACAAAGATCCGCGTCATCCGCCTGATAGCCTGCTTCGCCTCCTCAAG
>CAZMQE010000008.1:1730-6118 GCA_964568115.1 uncultured Anaerolinea sp. | reverse complement strand
ATCACTTCCAATGCGCGGATCGTGCGGCGAAAATTCCGTGCATCAATTTTCTCTGCGGCAGTGGGATCGAGTTCTCTTAATTTTTCGTGTAACCAATATATCCCGTTCTGATCTTTTTGCTTTTCTAGTTCACTTCTCAAAGCTTCGTCAGGCACAACTTCCGGCGGGGTCCAACCTTCGGTTACGGCGCGCACATATTGACCAGTGCCTCCGACCAGGAATGGAAGTTTGTTGCGTGAGTGAATATCGGCGATGATCTCATGCGCCTTTTGTTGAAAGACTGCCAGGCTCAATATTTCGTCAGGGTTGGCAATATCGATCAAATGATGTGGCACACGCGCTTGTTCTTCACGCGAGGGTTTCGCGGTTCCAATATCCATGCCGCGATAAAAGAGGCGTGAATCCGCTGAGACGATCTCGCCGTTGAGTCTTTCTGCCAATTGAATCGCAAGCTCCGTCTTGCCGACGGCAGTAGGTCCAACGATGAGAATAAGGGGTGGTTTCGTCATAATGATTCTGGAATCAATCAGCTCATGTGCCCGATAGGGTATGCTGATTGATCAATCATGCTTATCCCCAGTGGGATTAATACTCACGCCAGAGAGTATGACCATGGCTTTCTTCCAGGCAATGGCTTCCTCAGCGCTAATCACTTCAGAACTGAAATGATGATCGTTCTTGCGGATCACTTCTGCCATTTCAGCCTGGCGTGCTTCCAGTTTGGTTTTGGTTATGGTTAGCAGGAAATTAATCTCAGCGGGTTTTGAGAGTAGAAGCAGAAGTTGAGATACATGCGGAAAACATAAGCCATCGGATTTCTCGAGTGCATCGACAAGCGTTGCGTTGTCTAATGCGCTGCTAATTTGCCTCAACGTGTAATCGACGGCTTCGTCTCTGCGATTGCACGCCGGGCATGCCGCGAGTCCGTCTGAGGCGCTGACGAAAGAACGGATTTTGCGGCTGAGTTCTTTAGGCTGCATGTTCGTGGAGGGTGTCGGGAATTCTCGCAAAATAACTTTGACAAGATGTTCGTAAATGATGGAAGCGCCCAGCCCATCCGCGATTTTATGGCTTAACAATAATCTGGTGTGTTCGCCGCAAAACCCCAGGCTCTTTACCAAATTCGCGCGCATCTCACGGTCGTTGACGTATTCATAGAATAACGATTTTAGTTGCCGCCGAACTGTCTGTGCGCCAATACGGCAGACAGGGCAGCCAGTCTGAGAACAGGCTTCAAGAAATTCGTGATGAGTAAAGGGCTTGGATGCGTTGGTCATGTTGGATGATTTCCGTAGCGCGACATTTTGGTCGCTTGGCTCTGGTGAGATTTATCTCTTTTTACAGGTTAAATCAAATTGCATTTTCAAAATAGGTAATCTTTGGCTCCGAGCCAGGTTTCCCTTCTATCGCCACTACATCAATTTGCCAATGGTCGATGCCGTGTTCTGCCGCATAATGATCGGCAGCTGCGAGCATGTGTTCGCGTTTGCGCGGCGTGATGGCTTCTTCGGGTAAGCCCATTGTATTCGATGTCCGCGTTTTGACTTCAATGAAGACGGTGATGTCGCCTTGTTTGCTGACGATGTCTATTTCGCCGTAGGGAGTTCGTATATTGCGTGCGATGATTTCGTGTCCGCGTTGTGTGAGATGTTCGGCGGCTGTATCTTCGCCCCATTTGCCGATGCGCTGATTATGGCTCATTTCAGGAATTCTTCCAAAATAGACATGAGACGCTCGTCGAATTTCGGTTTGAGCGGTTTGGTGTTTTGGGTGAGACGCGAATAATGCCCGAGCATGAGCTTGGTAGTCCGTTCGATGGAAAATTGCTCAGAAGCTTCACGAGCTGCTGCGCCAAATCTTTTTTGCAGATCTTTGTTCAAACAAAGGTAGGTAAGTTTAGCTGTGTACGCGGCGAGATCTTCTGTTGAAAGCAAGCCAGATACCCCGTC
Organism: uncultured Anaerolinea sp.; assembly: GCA_964568115.1. Classification (GTDB taxonomy): domain Bacteria; phylum Chloroflexota; class Anaerolineae; order Anaerolineales; family Villigracilaceae; genus Defluviilinea. The sequence goes on along the minus strand of CAZMQE010000008.1, from coordinate 4,169 downwards.
TGTGATCGAGTCGCTGACGCCAGGTGAGTGAATGCCCACTGTGGGTAGTCCAGTTGCCATGGCTTCAATCACGGAGAAGGGATGGACTTCTGTGACAGAAGCGGTAACGAATATATCGCCCAAAGCGAGGTAAGAAGGAAGTCTGTCTTTGGAAACCATCCCAGTAAAACGGACACGATCCTCTATGCGAAGCTCGCCCGCTACTCGTTTTAAGTCATCCTCATGTTCCTTTTGTCCGCCACCAACGATTAGTAAATAAACATTGGGAATGGCGCTTGCCACGCCAGCAAAGGCTTTGAGCAGAAATTCCATATTCTTTTCTGGTGCGATGCGACCTGCATATACCAGGATGATATCGTTCTGGGTGAAGCCCAGTTCCGCACGGGAAAGCGGTTTCGCATTATGGAATGGTTTTAGGTCGGCACCGTTGGGCACAACCTCGATATGACTTTCCACCTTAAATTCGCGCAAGATTCTTTTCATGCCTTCAGATGGCGAAATAACCAGATTCACTGCCTCACAGAAATCAGGCATGTATGCTTGCAGCAAGCCGAGACTTACCTCTTCTGGCATTTTTGGCAGGCGAGCCTGGGCATAGAGATCGTAGCGGGTATGATTGGTGAAGATTACGGGGATTTGTTTGCGGCGGCAATAGCGTAGAGCAAGGCGCCCGCTGAGGAACGGATGATGAACATGAACCACGTCCATGGTCTGCAGGAGACGTCTCGCAGCGGTGTTGTATCTCAGAGAAAGATAAAAGCCAGTGTCTGCCAGGGGCAGGCCCGGGCTGCGTATGACGCGGTCTTCTTCGTCTTGGTGATCAAGGTCGCCGAAGGTAAACACATAGACTTCATGTCCAGCAGCCTCAAGCGCGCGCTTGTTTAGATCAATGTAGGTGGTGATACCACTCACATAGGGTTTGTAGGCATCTGCCATCATTCCAATTCGCATGGGGATATGCTACGTCAATGGGAGATGTGTGTCAAGGCAGAGAATGTGGTCGTGATAAAATCGAAATATGGCTGTGAAATTGATTTTGCGTGACAAAGAATACGAAGTGAAGCCGGGAATGACACTATTGGATTCTTTGAAGAAGATCAATGTGCTCTCTGAGTCGGTGATCGCCACCCGTGAAGGGGAGATGATCCTCGATGATGAAATTTTACGGGATGGTGATGTGGTCAAGTTGATCGCGGTGATCTCTGGAGGCGCTACGTCATTGCGAGGGCGTTAGCCTGAAGCAATCTCCAACATTTTGAGGAGATTGCTTCGTCGCTCACTGTCGTTCGCTCCTCGCAATGACGGGCAGTTATTATGAAATGTAAAAAGTGTGGAAGTAAAGCTTCGGTCAATATGCGCCAGCACAGGTTGGCGTTGTGTAAGGAGCATTATCTCGAATGGGTGCCCGAGCAGACCGCGCGCTTTATCAAAAAGTACGAGATGTTCACGCACCATGAGAAAATCCTGGTGGCGGTTTCGGGCGGCAAGGATTCGCTGGGCTTGTGGGATATTCTTGTGCGACTGGGGTATCAAGCAGATGGGCTTTATTTGGGGCTTGGTATCGATGAAGGAATCAATTATTCACACGAGTCGCAGAGGCTTGCCCAGAAATATGCAGACGAACATCAACTCAAACTTCATGTTGTAGATATCGAGAAAGAATACGGACAGCCCATCCCAGTGCTGGCGGAGAAATCACATCGGGGATATGGCAAGCCCTGCGCCGTGTGCGGATTGGCGAAACGTCATGAAATGAACCGCATCGCACGAGACCTTGGGTATGATGTGCTTGCGACAGGCCATAATCTCGACGACGAGGCTGCGGTGTTATTCGGCAATACTTTATCGTGGGCGAGTGAGTTCTTGTTGCGACAGGGACCAGTTCTGCCATCCGCTGATGGGTTGGCGCGCAAGGTCAAGCCGTTGTGTCGTTTTTACGAGCGCGAGATGACTGCCTATTGTCTGTTACGGGGGATCGAATACATTTACGAAGAATGTCCGTTTGCGGAGGGAACGCAATCCATTTATTACAAGGAATTGCTTAACCAGTTGGAGACTGCACGCCCGGGTGCTAAATTAACCTTTTATCTTCGTTTTCTTGAGGCACGAAAGACGGGGGAGTTGTTCATTGAGAGAAATGTGGGGCAGGCGCATTTGCATCCCTGCCCGAAATGCGGACAGCCGACTTCGACCGATGACATCTGCTCGTTTTGTCGAATGATCGAAAAAGTCAACGCGACTGCTTAAGGTTGGCTTCTTGTGTATGGCTGTCGCCAAGCCGCATGACGAGTCCAGGATTGTATGGCGTGAATTTAACGCGAATTACGCAAATGGGACGAATTCCGCGAAAATTAAAAAGATTTCGCGACTTTTGCTCTTTTTGCGATATTCGCGTTGAGAGTTTCCTGAATTTGCTACAGCCATGGTTTCTTCTGGGGT
>CAZMQE010000008.1:0-1630 GCA_964568115.1 uncultured Anaerolinea sp. | reverse complement strand
CAGTTCTTTTATGTTCTCGATGGTCAGGGGACAATGGTCTTTGAAGACCATGAAGTAGTTTTGACAAAAGGCCAGGGACTTGAAATCCCTCCGCAGATAAAACATCAGTTCAAAAACCAGTCGAATGCTGACGTGCATTTCCTGGTCATCTCAGTTCCATCCACGCGCGGTGATCGCGTGAATCAAGATCAAAAGGTTTAGTTCATACAAGCATCATGAGACCCTATCGTTTTCTAGACTTAATTACAGCTGTCTTTGTGACAGTTCTTATTGTGAGCAATATCGCTTCCTCTGCCAAGATCGTGGATCTGGGATTCGGTCTCCTTGGCGTGCCCATGGCGTTCGATGCCGGGACGATCCTCTTTCCCATCAGTTATATCTTTGGAGATATTCTGACCGAAGTTTACGGCTATAAACAATCGAAGCGCGTGATCTGGGTTGGGTTTGTGTGTTTGGCGTTGAGTGCGGTCATCTTCGGGATTGTTCGCGCCATGCCTGGGGAAGTCACTTGGCAGAGCTATGCGGGCGATGTTGCCTACACTGCGATCCTAGGTGGTATGAGTACCGGCGGAATCGTTCTGGCAAGCCTGGCTGGCTATTGGACTGGCGGATTTACAAACTCGTTTATTATGGCGAAGATGAAAATCCTGATGAAGGGGCGTTGGTTATGGATGCGGACTATTGGAAGTACGATCGCGGGCGAACTTGTGGATACGGTGATGTTCGTTATCGTCGCTTCCGCTTTTGGAATATTTCCCTGGAGTTTGTTCCTGACGCTTACCGTGACCAATTATTTATTCAAATGTAGTGTGGAAGCCTTGATGACGCCGGTCACGTACTTGATCGTTGGTGCCCTCAAGAAAGTAGAGAACGAAGATTATTACGATAAGGAGACGAACTTCAATCCGTTTGCGGTTTGAAGTTCTATTTATTTCATGACACCGATCAATATCTCAAAACAAACACACAGGCGTTTCGTACTCGGCAAACAGGGACTCTGGCCCGGCCGCCGTTGGGTGGGACTAAAAGGCACTGCACAGGCAATGCGCACCTGCGAAGCAGTGCAGTTGGATCCGTTGAATGTTGCTGCGCGGAGTCAGGATATTGTTTTGCACAGCCGCGTGTTGGATTACAAGCCGGAGTATCTGTATAAGGTTGCTTATGACCAGCGTCAATTTTTTGATTATGGCGGGTGGCTGGCGATGTATCCCATGTCTGACCTGCCGTATTGGCGCGTGCATATGGAGAAGCGCAGCCACGATAAACGGATTGAAGGCTTTGTGTTGAAGCATGAAGAATTATTTGAGCAAGTTCGCGCGGAGTTGCGGAAACGTGGTCCGCTGGGGAATCGCGACCTCAATGGAAACAAGGTTGGTGCCTGGAATTATCGTGGGCGCAAAGATACGTCGCTGGCGTTGTTCGATATGTGGCTTTCGGGCGAACTGATGATGCACCACCGCAATGGCTTTGATCGTGTGTATGACTTCCGCGAGAACATCGCGCCGAAAGAGTTTGATTATGTGGCAACCGAAAAAGAAGCAGAAGAATTTTTTGCACGTAAGGCTGTCGCGTTTGTCGGGTTGAAGCGCGAATCAAATATGCGAGTTGAGTTGAATTATTACCTGCGCAG
>CAZMQE010000007.1:28254-31454 GCA_964568115.1 uncultured Anaerolinea sp. | reverse complement strand
GCGGAAGCTGGTTTGATGCGCTGGGGCAACGAAGAGGACGCCTTGAAGCTGATCGATGAGATTCGCAAAGGTACTGAATTGGGGCGCGTGATCGGCAATGGCGCGGTCAGTGTTGGCAAGGCGTATAACATCGAACGTGTGCCTGCCGTGAAGGGACAAGCCATGTCTGGCTATGAACCGCGTTCGATCAAAGGCACAGGTGTCACGTATGCAACAACCCCGCAAGGCGCTGACCACACCAGCGGATTGACCATCCGCGCGAAAGTTAATCACCTTGACCCGACAGTGCAAAAGGAAGCCTCGTTGAATGCGCAATTGAACATGGCTGGCTACGACTCGTTGGGCGCATGCATCTTTGCTGGCTTTGGATATGCCGCGACGCCTGATGCAGTTGTTAAAAGGTTATTGAGTGCACGCTATGGCTGGGATGATCTGCCTGATAACACGTTACAGGCAATCGGTAAGGAAGTCATTAAGATGGAACGCGAGTTCAATAAACGCGCTGGTTTCACCGCCAAAGATGACCGCCTGCCTGATTGGATGACAAAAGAAGCTATCCCCGAAAATGGTTCGGTCTTTGATGTGAGCGAAGAAGTGCTCGATCATATTTTTGATGATTTGTAACCAATAAAGAAATCCCCGAGCTTTCAAACTCGGGGATTTCTTTATTTTTCTACTTGCGCCTTACTTAGGGAAGTGCAGGGGTGTTCTCGGCAAAATACTCATGGCTATCAGCGTTGTCAATTGCTTTGGCTGGGTCGCTGATGGCGAGAGCTTTGGCATTGGTTTGACCATACGCCCAGTCATCCGTGCTGGCGACCACATTAAAGTGGCTCATTTCGTGAATGAGTGTGCCAGCTTTGGAGTCAGTGCCGGTGGCCGGGGCAGTCCAGAAAGCGCCGCACAATGTGATCGTGTAGGGTTGATTGGGATACACAAACGCGTAAGTGGTTTTCTTTTTGCAAGTGCAATCAAAAGTAATCGGCTGTGTGTCCATTGCACTGCCGATCGCGGTGTAATGGCTTTTGACTGTATTGTAGTTGGCAGTACTAAAGATGCCAAACCAGGTGGCGTAGCGGCTTGTGGATGAGGTGTGCGCGTTCAGGTAGGAAAGCGCACCGGCAGCATAGGTGCTGGCATTGTTGCGGGCAGTGATCAGATCGGCTTGCCGGGCAGCAGTGCAGCTAATGAAGCTGGTGGAACCTGAAACAGCGTCGGGCACAATAACCAATGGTGCACCACCGGCGCGACCATCCACTGCGAGTTGTAGTTTGTTGGAGGCGAGACCAGTCACATTGGCGTCATATTCGAGTTCATAAACACCAGAGGCAGAGAGATCGTAATACAAGCCGAGGTCAACGGTGCGTGTGAAGCTTTCGCCTGCTTTGAGGGTGACATAATCATTGCCAGTCGGGGCGGTGCGTTTGTAGTGGGCGCCCACATAATCCACCTTTGCGCTGTCGCGGCTAACCGTGAAGAGGGCTTCTTCCACATCTTCGACGGGCGTGAACCACTTCAAAACCTTTACGGAGTTCTTGCCGTTATTGCTGATCGTTACATTGACCAGGACTGCGTCTGATGCTGAGAAGCTACTCTTGTCTGCCGAAAGGCTGACAGAAAGAGCACTCTTTGGGGCGGCGCCGGCACCGGTCACGCTAACCAGTGTGGCGAGAACCAAAACGAACACGAGCACGAACGTAAAATACCTGCCTTTGAACATATCGCATCTCCTCTTACGAATTGGGTTGGTTGGTACCCGTTCCATTATAGGGAGGATATGAATCCAAGTCAATAGAAGTGTAACCAACTCGAAATTCTCCTATTTTATAGTCTTAAAACAATACATCGCGCGTTAGCGCGATGTATTGTTTAGAGTGAGCCGATGATGGGAATCGAACCCATGACCTCATTATTACGAGTAATGTGCTCTGCCAACTGAGCTACATCGGCGTTACCTTTGCGGCGAAGATTATAAGGGATTACAATTATTCCCGCAAGTTTTTGACTCTACATGTTGTCTGATACTCGGTGAAAAATTCAATGTTACGAATTGCAATGCTTTCTTATCACACTTGCCCGTTGGCGACGCTGGGCGGCAAGGATACGGGCGGGATGAACGTCTACGTCCGTGAGCTCACGCGTCAGTTGGGGCACATGGGTATCCATGTGGATGTTTTCACGCGTTCACAGGATGATCATGTACCGCATGTGCTGCATGAACTCGGTTATGGCAACCGCGTGGTCCACGTGCCTGCGGGACCCGAGCACCCCGTCTCGAAGCAGGAGATGGCGAACTATATCCCGCAGTTTGTGGATGGCGTGAATCAATTTGCGCTGGAAAAAAATATTAAGTACGACATCATCCACAGCCATTATTGGATGTCTGGGATCGCTGCCGCGGCTCTTTCTGACCTTTGGGCTGGTACGCCCATCGTACACATGTTCCACACGTTGGGCGAGATGAAGAACCGGATTGCGCGCTCGGAGGCAGAACGCGAAGGCGAGTATCGGATCAATGGTGAGAAGCAGGTCCTCGGGCGTGTGAACCGTATCACTGTCGCTACTCTGGCTGAACTAACGCAGTTGCGTTTCCTGTATAAAGCGGATCCAAATAAGATGGTCGTCATCCCGCCAGGTGTGGATGTAGGACACTTTTACCCGATCCCATCAGACGAAGCCAAAACATATATTGGGATAAAGCCGGAAGACCGCATGATTTTATTTGTCGGGCGCATCGAGCCGCTTAAAGGCGTGGATACATTGCTTCAGGCGATGGCTTGTTTGCAGTTGAAGGAAGCGCAGCGCCCCGTCCATTTGGCGATCATTGGCGGCGACCCCACTGCCAGCCCCGAACAAATGACCGTGGAAATGGCGCGTTTACAAAAGTTGTGTGAGGTGCTGGGACTGGATCAATCGGTAGTGTTCCTGGGTAAGCGCGATCAGGATAAATTGCCTTACTATTATTCCGCCGCAGAAGTGCTGGTGATGCCCTCGCATTATGAATCGTTTGGCATGGTGGCGCTTGAGGCGATGGCGTGTGGTACACCGGTGATCGCTTCAGAGGTGGGTGGCTTGGCGTATTTGGTGCGCGATGGCGAGACAGGTTTTACGATTCCCGCTGAAGAACCAGATGCGTTGTGTGAGAAATTGACCTGGCTTTTGAATGACTCTGAGCTGCATCAGAAAATGAGCAGACAAGC
>CAZMQE010000007.1:0-28154 GCA_964568115.1 uncultured Anaerolinea sp. | reverse complement strand
AATTGACCTGGCTTTTGAATGACTCTGAGCTGCATCAGAAAATGAGCAGACAAGCGGCAGAGTACGCGCAGGATTATGCGTGGGAGAAGATCGCAAAGCAGATCGTGAATGTGTATGAGGGGTTATTGTAAATCTGCTTGAATGTTGGGTTCAGATCTAGAATTTAATTTATTTTTATCGTTGCCAGTTCAATGTAGCTGTAACTGGATAATGGTCGGATGGATATAAATTTCCTGTATGGTAACGGTCTATCTCGGCGTTGTTGACTTCAAAATGATCAGTAGCTAGGATCCAATCAATCGCCGTTTCTTTGTGTCCGTAACCGTGAAATGTCCCCTCGTTCTTCCCGCTTGGGTGCGCCTGTTTATAAACGTCGAATAGAGACTTACCATCGGCGAGCAATTGATACGCCGAAGAGTTTTTATCTGCATTGAAATCACCTGTCACGATCAACGGTCGTTTCGCTGCATTTTGACCGACCCACTTTTTAAGTAATTTTGCGGACTCGTCGATAGCAGATGGTTCGTAATCGAAGTGTGTATTGAGAAAGATAAATGATTTTCCGGATGTTCGATGCAGGATTTCACCCCATACCGCCGTGCGTGGGAAGGTGCTGTCCCAGCTTTTGCTGCCTGCAACTTGCGGCGTATCGCTGAGCCAGAAATATCCCTTTTGGATTAATTGAAAAACCGACTCTTTAAAAAGAATCGGTGCCATCTCAAGCGCGGTATCGCCTCCGCCTTCGCGTCGTACCCCCTGGAAGCTATAGCCTTGTAAATTGTTCTTGATAAACTCTGCCTGAGAGTCGTCGCGGCATTCCTGCATTCCGATCAAGTCAGGGGCAAAGGCTTTGATCCTGTCGATGACAAGGGATTTTCGATGGTCCCAATGATTTTCTTTATCATCAGCTGTGCCATAGCGGATGTTGAAGGTCATTAATTTGAGCATGTGGACTTGGGTGCGGAGTTCTGTGACTTTTGGATTAATACAAAACAACCACTTTTTGGGTAAGCGGTTGTTTTGTAAGGCTTGCTTATTCTTTCATTCTCACAAAAATGATGGGTGAGCCAGCAATTTCATGTGAGCGCATTTCGAACTGGTCTTTCAAGCTTTTGATCAGACGGGAAAGTTGTTTATGCCCATATGTGCGTGGATCAAAACTGGGGTCAAGCTGATAGAGGGCATTGCCCATCCCGGCTAACTGCGCCCAGCCATCTTGTCCCACCGCCATTTCGAAGGCTTGACCAAGAATTGGCATGGGGTCCAATTCTTCTTTTTCTTCCTTGGCATCTTTTGCCTTACCCGTTTTAGATGCTTGAACGCGCTTTTGTTGAGTTGCCTTCTTTTCAACGACCAGGTTCTCGGTATACACAAATACATCGCAGGCATTGACGAAAGGTTTTGGCGTTTTCTTCTCACCGATGCCCATCACAAAGATGCCAGTTTCGCGGATGCGAGTTGCAAGGCGGGTGTAGTCGCTATCCGATGAGACCAGGCAGAAACCATCTACAACGCCGGAGTGTAATAAGTCCATGGCGTCGATGATCATGGCGCTGTCTGTGGCATTCTTGCCGATGGTATAACGGAATTGTTGAATTGGCTGGAAGGCGTGATAGTTCAACGTCTCTTTCCATGAATTCATGCTGTTCGTTGTCCAATCACCGTAGATGCGGCGGACAGTCACCTGTCCGTGGCGACCGGCTTCCACCAGCATTTGCGGGAGTAGAGATGACTGTGCGTTGTCGCCGTCGATCAAGATGGCAACCTTTTGCCTGAGCGTGTTTAAATTTTCGTTAGCCATAATAAGGATTATACTTTAGTTATTATTCTCGTTTGGAGGCGAAACATGGAAATTGATCCGGTTTGTAAGATGGAAGTGGACCCTGCCACCGCTGAATGGAAGTCTGACTATAACGGCAAAACGTATTACTTCTGTGCTCCGGGTTGTAAACGTTCGTTTGAGAAAGACCCAGAAAAATACCTTAACCAGGAAGCAAGTGACAATAAAGAGTCAATGTCATAATATCGCGCCATCAAACTTAAGGTGCTGGTAGCGGAGTATTTAAACTCTCAGGCTGGGGCGCGAAAATACCGATGTCAGTGCATGATGACAACCCCTCGCGCGGGAAAATGCCCTGGTCACTTGCTACTTCCACTTGAATCGCTGATTCTTGTTTATAGGTGCTGTCAGCAGTCAATTTCAGGGTTACCTGATAACCAACCGGCACAGAAGTTAACTCAACTGTTTTATCTGGGTGTTCACGGCCTTCATCCAGCGCGAAGAGTGTCACTTTTAGATTTGTCAATTCAACGCCGCCGGTGTTTTTCAAGGTGACAAAAGCATTCGTGACCTCGCCCATGCCGTGTGTAATATCGATGCTGGTGTTACATCCCAATACCTTAATGGTGATGGCTGGTTCGGTAGGTAGGCTGGTAGGCGCTGTTGTTGGAGTTGATGTTTCTGTAGCAGTTGATGTTGGCAAGTTTGTAGATGTTGAAATTGCTGCGCTTGTAGATGTTACAGGCACACTGGTCACTCCGATCACTACAGGAGTTGGTGTAAATATGGATGGAGTTGGCGTGGATGGCAAAAAAGGCGTAGGACCTGGTAGAGGTTGTATAATCCAGCCATTACAGGATGTCAGTATACATGCCAGGAGAATAGGCAGAATATTTTTTTTCATTTTTTACTCCTCCGAGTCATTTTATACCCTCTTGTGAATTGAAGCAAAGCCATCCGAGCGACTTATTCAGAAGTAGAGAAACTTTTATTGTTCACAATCTCAAATTGGTGTGCGCAAGTAAGTATCCTTGGATTTTATCCGCTTCATGCCTGACTATGAAACTTGATGCCTTTTAGAGAAAGTTTATGCTTGGCTGTTGCCTTTACAGGAGTTCACAACAGATAGGCAAACAAAAGACTCAGACGTAGAAAGGCGTAATGGGCCGTACCCAGCTTTGAGGTTGGTCACGATGCGTTGTTCTTATCCTATTTTGATGTTTTGGCTTTAAGCTCTTCCCAGCTGGGTTCAACCAATACTGAGCCGTCTGGAAACACAATGGTAGGGACGCTTTGGTAGCCGTGATTTATCTGTGTGACAAATTCAGTGGCTTCTGCGTTGCCCTCCAGCCCAATACACATATAGGGTATGTTGTTTGCTTCGAAAAACCTTTTTGCCCGCATACAATCAGAACAATATTCAGTTGTGTACATGACGATTTGGGTGGGGAGGAGAGTGTGGTGGCTTGACATGGTAGTTGTTATAACTTGTAACCTTTTCTAATATGAGGCGTCTTGGTGTTGACTTTGCAGGTATGGTTCCGAAAGCATGCAGATTGAAATTCTTACTAACAGATTGATAAACTTGATTAATTCCATTAAACATTCTTTAATGAACACCAGTATACACATAAAAGCATTTATGGAAGCTAAGTAATGACGAATTTGAAACGTTCTTTTTTCTGGGCCGCATTTTATCTGGCTGTTATTTTCGTGCTGGGGCAAACGGATTATATGGGTAGGCCTATAATTAATTTTGCATCCTATTTTTATTTGCTAGTTATACTAGCAGTCCCTATTACCCTCTTCTTCCCCTCGATTTCGCGTGTACCGTCTTTTGTGCCGTTGGTTTTTTGGGCAGGTGTGTATTTGGTATTACTGCAGACGATTGATCGTGGCTTATCGTCTACGGTTGGGGAATTTTCTGTCGTGGTTCTTGAATTCGTGATGTTAGAGATAGGGGTATGGTTTGCATACCAATTAACATCGCAGTTGAGTCACGCAGAATCGATTATGGACGCTTTGGCTTTGAGTGCTTTCCCGAATCGGGCACATGATATTGAAGTTGAGCAGCAAAGAATTAAGATCGAGCTGACGCGGAGTCGTCGATATCATCGTCCGCTGAGTTTGGTGATTATCGAGTCTATGAATGATGATGAAAAGATTGCAATTGAGGTCTTGAAGGGTATTCAGCATGACCTCATGAACCGCTTCACTTCTGCGCGTGTTGGTCAGATCATTGATGATCGCATTCGTCAGACCGATCTCGTATTGCGTGATTACCGTGGTAGGTTTGTGATCCTTTGCCCAGAAACCGACCTTGCAAGTGCTAACTTACTTGCAAAACGAATAGTTTCTTCTATTAAAGAAAGAACTGATTTATATGCCCGCTTTGGAGCTGCGGCATTTCCCGATGAGGCATTGACCTTTGACGATCTTTTGCAAACGGCGAGCGAGCGGCTGGTTCGGTTAAGTGAAATACCACAGGAGAAAGTTGTTGTATTGGATTCTAGTAATCTCTAAGGATATGGAGCCATGAGCGTGTTGGGAATGATATCTCTATATGAAGAAGAATGGATTAGAAAGTTTGACCCTCAAAAAAGGGTTATTACTGGTAACGCTTATTTGTTGGCAAAGCGTTTTATGGATTTATCTTTGGTATTGATTGCGCTTCCTTTTTGGCTGCCTGTGATTGGAATCATTGCCTTGGTGATTCGGATAACTTCCCCTGGTGCCCCTGTGATGTTTAAACAGTTGCGTACAGGTAAGGGTGGTCAAAGATTTCATATGTATAAATTTCGCTCAATGGTGCCGAATGCAGAAGAGCTTAAAGCTAAATATGCTCACTTAAACGAATTACAATGGCCCGACTTTAAGATCACCAATGATCCACGAATCACAGCGGTTGGGCGATTTTTACGAAAGACTAGTTTGGATGAATTACCTCAGTTGTTTAATGTGTTGCGTGGCGAGATGAGTCTGGTAGGTCCGCGCCCAACTTCTTTCGGCCCGGAAACTTATAAATTGTGGCATACTGAACGCTTGGATGTTGTTCCAGGGTTGACCGGCTTATGGCAAATTCTCGGGCGGGCACAATTAGAATTTGACGATCGTCTGCGCTTGGATATCGCGTATATTGAAAGGCGCAGTATTTGGCTTGATATAATGATTTTGGTTAAAACGGTAGGTTCGGTAGTCGAACGAAAAGGGGCAAAGTGAGCGAGAAGCATCGTGTTGCCTACATAATGTCGCGTTTCCCTGGACTTTCTGAGACATTCATCTTGCGCGAGATGTGTGAGATGGAACGGTTGGGCTGGACTATAGACTTGTACCCGTTAATTTACAAGGAAGAGTCGGTTATCCATGATGAAGCAAAGGATTGGATGAGACGAGCGCGGCGACCGTCCTTGTTTGCGGTTGCGGCCGCAAATATTAGGTTGATGCTTACTCAACCGTTATTGTATTTTTCTGTTTTATTCCAAGTGTTTTGGGGAAACATTGGAAGCCCAAAATTTTTAAGCCGGGCAGTTGTTGTCTTTCCTAAGGCGATATGGATGGCGCGTCAAATGTCGTCTGAAAATATTGAGCACGTTCATTCTCATTATGCCACGCATCCTGCATTGGCAGCCTGGATTATCAAGCAGGTATCTGGTATCCCATACAGCATTACAGTTCATGCGCATGATATTTTTGTGGAAAAAAGCATGTTGTATCGTAAGCTCCTTGATGCAAAATGTATTGTTGCTATTTCTGAATACAATCGTAAATTCCTTGGTAGTCTTTTTGGAGATTGGGTTACCAAGAAAACATATATTGTTCATTGTGGAATTTTCCCAGATATGTATATGTCTAAGCCCTTAGCAGCAAAAGGTAATGACACATTTGAATTGTTGAGCATTGGTAGCCTACGTTCGTACAAAGGCTTCACTTTTTTACTCGATGCCTGTGATCTGTTGAAACGGTCTGGGGTTAAATTTCGGTGTAGAATTGTCGGTGCTGGTGAATTAAGACAGTCTCTTGATAAAAAAATTAAGAATCTTAATATTGGTGATGTTGTAGAGTTGCTTGGTCCCAGAAACCAAAAAGAGGTGGCTGAGTTGCTCAGTATGGTTGATTGCTATGTGCAACCGAGTATTATTACTGCAACCGGCAAAATGGAGGGGATTCCCGTATCATTAATGGAGGCCATGGCAAGCGAGTTACCAGCTATCGCAACAAAGATATCCGGTATTCCAGAACTGGTGCGCCATGGTGAAACTGGTTGGTTGGTGTCTCCTGAAGACCCACAAGCTCTGGCGGGTGCTATTGTGCAAGTCCAGGGCAATCCAGAAGAAGCAGGGCGGCGCGCTCAGGCAGGCAGAGATCTGGTGCTCAGCGACTTCAATATAGTGATTACGACTGGACTTTTATCAAATTTATTTGCCGAAGTATTTAAGGATAATCTATGGAAATAAAAATGTATTTACGGATGCTTCAGCGCGGCTGGTGGCTGGTGGTGCTTTGCCCATTAGTTACCATGGCTGTAGCTCTGACATTTGATTATATGAGCAAGCCAACCTATGCTTCAACGGCGCGTTATGTGGTTAGCCCAGATGCTGCAATTGGGGCATCAGATGTCCTTGATAGCATTAACATACTCGACAAGAGATCGATCGTAACTACATATGCAGCTGTATTAAACAGCGATACCATATTTACCCAGTCGATTGTGGATCTTAAATTGGATCCGGTTCAAGTGGAAGGATATCTGCGTTCGGCGATTGTCTTGCCTGAGACGAATGTGCTTGAAGTCACTGTTGAAGGCTCGGATCCACAGTTAACCATGATAGTTGCCAACAGTATAGGAAAGCAGGCAATCTCCTATATAGACGGACTCAATCAAGGCTTCAATATTCGCGTGTTGGATCCTGCCCAAATGTCAACGACGCCGATTAGCCCAGATCCGGTGCGTGACGTGTCCTTAGCAATTGTCTTTGGGGTGGTGCTTGGTGTTTCTCTGGCAATCGTTCGAGAACAATTGATCTCCCCGATAGAAACTTTCCTGAAGCGGAATACGATAGATCAGGATTCAGGTGTGTTTACCCGTCATTACTTTGATCAAAAGACAGATGAAATGCTAGCTCGTAGTGCTTTGATAGGATACCACACACTTGGGCTTGTGTATTTGGATGGTCTAGTAGATTTTCTTGGTGTTATCCCAAAACCACTTGAGGAGCATGTATTGCGCCAGGTGGCAAAGATACTTAATAGCGAACTTCGTGGTAACGATATGATAGGCCGCTGGGATAATTCGACCTTTTCAGTTCTTTTGCCTGGAACACCTATAAAGGCTGCAATGGTCACGTTTGGCCGTGTTCAGACATTGCTTTCAGTTCCAATCAGCCTCGGCGATTCTGAAATGATTGAGCTTAAGCCAAAGATTGGGTTGGCCGAACGATCGGAAAATGAGACCTCCAGTACTTTACGAAAGAATGCCGAGCGGGCGTTGGAACAAGCTTCTTTTGGGAACACGAATCTCGTATCCTATATGTCAGAGAAATCACAAGCAGACAATGAGAATGCTCATATAGAACGCTTATGATTGACCGTTATAACTTCACGCCTTCAAAGCAATCTACTAAGTCAAAATCTATATCTATAGCAATTGCTTGTGTTGGTTTTACATTAAGTGCGATTGTCGGGTTTTTGATTGCAGGTGTATCAAACACCTTATACTTGCTATTAGCTGTGTTTGGGTTGGTTGCATTTATCATAACTTTTTCCCGGATAGACTTGGGTGTTGTGGCAATGATATTCGTGCTGTATACTCAAACCTATTTGATTGTTGGAGAGCGATACGGGGTAACTGATGTTGTGCAGGGCCTGATTATGTTGCTTATGTTGTCAATGGGTACGCGCTGGGTTTTTTATACTCCCGAAATCCCTCAGGGTTGGATGCGACCCTTTTTTTTGATTTTCTTTTATTGCTTAGTTTGTCTTGCTTCGGTGATGTTTGCCGTAGTTCCGGCTGTTGCCATGCCAATCGCAACCGAGACCCTAAAGTCGGGTATCATAGCTATGATCATTGCAGTAACACTGAAAAATAAAGATTCCTTTCGCTTGGCAATTTGGACTCTGTTGGCAGTAGGAATATTTCTTGGAACTCTCAGTGTAATCCAATTCGTTTTCGGTACTTATAGCAATGATTATGGGGGGTACGCTAATGCCGTTTTGTCAAATATTTCAGGACAGACAGATGATTACAGGCTTGGTGGCCCTGTTGGAGACCCAAATTATTATGCACAAATGATGCTGGTGTTGGTTCCACTTGCATTAGATCGTTTGTGGAATGAACGCCAGATGATCATGCGGTTTTTTGCTACTTGGGCGTTGAGCGTTTGTTCTTTTACAGTTTTGCTCACCTATTCGCGTGGTGGTTTTATTTCCTTGGTCATAGTGGTTGCGTCAATGCTTTTCATTTTTCATAGAGGACAATTACGTTATTTGATAATCGTTGCAGTTGCCGTATTATTATTGGCCAATTTCCTTCCGCCACAGTTTTCTAAACGCATTAGTACGCTGACGGAACTACTGCCTTGGGGGGCATCCAGTACTGGTGGCGCAGCGCAGGACTTATCTTTGCGAGGCCGGTCGAGTGAGGCGCTTGTAGCGTTACAAATGTTTGCTGATCATCCAATTTTAGGGGTAGGACTTGGTAATTATCCTTTGCTGTACCAAGAATATGCCCGGCATGTTGGTTTGGAATTTCGCTCCGAAGTTCGGCAGGCCCATGATCTATATTTGGAGATAGCATCCGAGACGGGGTTGCTCGGATTGTTCAGTTTTATGCTATTTATATCGGGAATGTTTACTTCGATGTGGAAGGCTCAGAAGTCTCTTGCTAGAAAGGGTTTGACTTCTGTATCTAACATGGTCGCAGCACATGCTTTTGGACTCTTGGGATTCCTGATTTCAGCCATTTTTATTCATGCTGTCTATTTTCGCAATTTTTGGGTACTCGCAGGTATTGCCCTTGCCATTCCACGTATGGCTGAGATTGAGCTCGAAGCAGCCGAAAAGCAAATGCCTAAGAAACTTCAAAATGGCGGAGCGTAATTTACCAGGCAGCCAATAGGGATTCTTATTATTTATGTATATCTTTCAAATGATAGATGGGCTTTCCACGGGAGGCGCCGAGCACTTACAAGTTACTTTCGCCAAAGAAGCCAAGAGACGCGGGTTCAAATTGGCCGTAATCAGTTTAGAAGACGATGACGATTCTCAGTACCTGCAGGAACTCCGTGAGTTGGGTACGACGGTTCATTTTTTTCCAACGAAACGTATTTTTGATTTCAATAACCTATACAGAATTGCGAAATTGTTCTGGACCGAGCAGCCTGACATCCTTCATACTCACCTAACCTACTCGAATATTATCGGGTCAATGGTTGCCCGTTTTACCCGTATCCCCGTAGTTGCGACACTGCATTCAACAGGGATTGATGAGAGGTTTCGTGCCCATCGTACCGAGCAGGCTGAAATATTTGCGTTGCGACATCTAGTGCATAAAGTCATTGCCTGTGGTTATGCTGTTGCTAGACATTATCAAGCAAACAACAGAAATAAGCCTGTTCTTGTTATTCCCAATGCTGTGGATGCCATGTTGCGAATTTCTTCTACAGAGCGTGACGCCGCAAGAAAACAGATTGTCGATGATATAAATTGTACGATCATCATTTCTGTGGGGCGGCTCGAGACCCAGAAGGGATTTGAAGATCTTCTAGATGCTTTTTCCATTTTACATTCATCCCATCCCACTGCGTTTCTGGCGATTGTCGGCGGAGGAACTTTGAAAGATGTTCTTGAACAAAAGATCAAAGATTTTGGTCTATCAGACCATGTTCGGTTATTGGGGTGGCGTTCTGATGTACCTCAGTTGCTTTTAGCAAGTGATATTTTTGCGCTCGCCTCTCATTGGGAGGGCTTGCCAATCGCGGTCTTAGAGGCGATGAGAGCTGGCTTACCAGTATTGGCAACTGATGTGGGCGATAATGCCTGGGCAATTGATTCTGCCGGGGTACTTGTGCCTCCTCGCGAGCCTGAACAACTTGCAGGTGCTATGGCGGAGTTGCTTGATGACCCTGTCCGGCGCAAAATGCTTGGGCAGGCTGCACAGAATCGTATTGAAGAAAACTTTAACCCCTCTAATTGGTTCGATAAAATTATTTCTGTTTATCGAAGTCTGTCGCGTTGATGTGAAAATGAATGGAGTAGTAACTGTGAAAAATATAATCAAACCCAATGCCTTAATTATAATTATTCTGTTAGCATTATTAATGCCTGCTGGCATAGCCTTTGCAGGATCGTCTAGGCAAGCATTTTCGCAAGCCGGGACGCCCACTGCAATCCCAACTATTTTTCCTACCCCTGCGATTGAGCAATCGCCTGTTTCTCCACTTCTGATTTCATCCCAGATACCTGGGATGTTGCCAACCAACACGAGAGTCCAAATTCCCGATACAACAGATAGATTCACTTTTGAACAATTCGGGCTGAGTGAAATCACCATGCGTGGACCCTTTGCTACGCATGGTTACTATTTTGACTTACCCCTGACTTGGAAGATGAACCAAGGTGCGGTCTTGCAACTAGCGTTTGATACTTATTACACTGGTTCAAATTCTGTATCTTCACTACCATCTAGTTCAATTCCCGCATCTAATTATATAGGAACTTTGGAAATTCAATATAATTACACTACCATCGGAAAGGTAGATCTTATTAAGGAAGGGCGTACACAGATTGAAATTTCAATTCCGCTTGATGTGCTCAATCGCTATGGAAGCAACCAAGGTCACTCCATTCTGTTTATCCTGGATAGTGGAGTTAATTGTAATTTCAACTCCAATACAACAATGATTATTCGTTCAACCTCGCAGTTGTACATGCCTCATGATCTTATTGCACCCCTAGTCGACCTAAGATTGTTGCCATCCCCTTTCTATCAGGATTCATTTAATCAGAATACCGCGATTGTTATTGTCCCCGATCAACCGACTGCGGGAGAACTGCAGGCGGCTATGTCGATCTCTGCCGGATTTGGGAGTATGACTTATAACAGTCTTTTGATTTCATTGATACCTATAAGCCAGGCTACCGAGGATATATTATCAGATACCAATTTGATCTTTGTCGGTAAAGCGAAGGGACTTCCCTTGCTTCAACAAGTTTCTCTTTCTGCACCTGTATCAAATGATATATTTGCTGCAAAGGACTCCTCTGTTACCGATGGGATTGTTCAATTGGCGATCTCACCGTGGAACAAAACAAAGGTGGTAATGGTTGTTGGAGGTAATGACGATAATGGGGTTGTCAAAGCGGCCAGAGCAGTTAGTACGGGCATGCTTCAAGTGGGATCGGATCCAAGTCTTTCCCTTATTTCAGATGTGCAATTGATAACGCCTGTATTCAACCCGACGAATGTAAATCAAACCTTTGCGGATCTTGGTTATGATAGCATTCTTGCTGATCAGGTCGGATTGAATGTTCTAGATTATGCATTTAACATTCCCCAAAGTTATATCATTGGACCTGATGCGTATTTGGATCTTAATTTCTCGCATACTGCACTTCTTGAATACCAGCGTTCAACCATTGTTGTTAACCTAAACGGTCAGCCGGTTGGCAGTGTGCTTCTTAGTGATGAAACGGCTAGTCAGGGAAATGCAAAAATATTTCTGCCAGCTAGTGCTGCGCGCCCAGGGCTTAATAATTTAAGCCTGGAAATTGACCTTGAGCCGCGCAATACATGTGTTAACCCACTCCTAAATGGGTTATGGATGCGGATCGACTCGTCTTCTTCCTTACATTTGCCCTTTGTTCCTAACCTCACCAGCACCTCCACTCTGATTGACCTTAACAAATATCCATTTCCATTTTCTTTTGACCCGCTTATGAAAGATCTAGCATTTGTCTTGTCAGGCAATGATCCTATTGGCTGGAATGTAGCCGCTCAGCTTGCGTCCCAACTTGGCAATACGAACAGGGTTCAACTTGCTGGATTAGATGTTTACTATGCAGACTCTATTTCCGAAACTGCCAAACAGGAGCGAAATTTGATTATTGTCGGGAAACCAAGCAAGCTTGAGATACTTTCAACTCTCTATAATGCTTTGCCTGCTCCTTTTGAGCCTGAAAAGGATCTTGCGACTCAAAAAAATACCCAAGTTTCATATAATCTTGGAGGTGGCGTCGATGTTGGATATCTGGAATTGTTTTCCGCACCATGGAATTCAAATCGGACTATTCTTTACGTGGGCGGCAGTTCGGATTTGGGTGTAAGATGGGCAGGGGCAACCTTACAATTGGGAAGGTTGCGAAGCCAATTGAAGGGCAACCTTGCATTTATTAATGGCGAACAAGTTGTAAGTACCGAGACAAGGGTTCTCCAGGGAAATCAAGCTGCCTTGGTAATAGCAGTACCTGGTGATGTGACTCCTGCAGCTAATCAATCGCAACAGGTTGTTGTAGAACGACCTGTATGGATCTTGCCTGCTATTTTCATTAGCCTTGGCGGGGCAGCACTTCTGCTTGTTGTCCTTGGTGTTCAGGCGATTTTACGAAAGCGATCAGGTAAATAAAAGTGGCAGAGTCAAACGGGAAAATTACTGCCAAACAAGTCGGACGGGGGGTTATGTGGTCTTATTTGACTTTCGTAATTGGTAAGGCGATGGTGTTTATTAGCACTGTCATTCTTGCGCGTATCTTAACACCGGCAGACTTTGGCTTGGTTGGTCTTGCTTCAGTAATGGCCGGATATCTCGGAACTCTTCATACCTTTGGCGTGGGCGAGGCGTTCATTCAAAGTAAATTTGGCTCAGAAGAATCTGCTAATGCCACTTTTGTTTTATCGGTTGCATCTGGTATTTTGCTTTTCCTAGTGTCAGTTATGATTACTCCTTTGGTAGTGATTTTCTTTAGGGAGCCCCGAATCCAGAGCATCTTTCCGGTATTGGCTTTCACTTATGTATTAACTGGTTTGACCACCATTCATGATGCCTTGCTGGTCAAGGCGCTCAAGTTTCAGCAACGCCTCCTGCCGACTTTTGTTCAATACATTAGTAAAGGAATTGCTTCGATCGCACTGGCATTGATGGGATTTGGGGCGTGGGCAATTGTATGGGGCGTTATCATCGGTACACTGGCAAAGTCGATAACTTTGGTTTTTGTTAGCCCGTGGAAACCCACGCGTGCGTGGAATCCCCAAGTTACCCGCGAGATTTTTGGCTTCGGAAAATTTATGGTGCTTCAGAATATCTTCGGCGCTCTTGAGGACAACATTGACTATATGATTGTAGGTCGCCGGCTGGGCGTGACAGACTTGGGGTTATATACTTTGGGTTATCGCGCCCCAGAATTGGCCATTATCAGTCTACCAGGGGTGATTTCCAATGTGGCTTATCCTGCGTACGCAAGGCTTCAAGGTAATATTCAGGAGCTGCAGCGAAGTGTTCGTAAAACCGTACAACTGGTTTCTTGGGTAGCAATTCCAGCGGGTGTGGGCCTGGCAATGATCAGTTCTGCTTTTATTCTTACCTTTTATACAGATAAATGGGCATTTGCCATCCCGGTTATGCAGTTGTTGTCGCTTTACGCAATGGTTTATACTCTCACTTACAACTTTGGCGATGCTTATAAAGCCATGGGAAGACCTGATATCTTAAACAAGATCAGCGTTTCTACCATTGTTTTTACCATCTTTGCGCTGTGGATTGGGTCGCATTATGGTATTGTTGGTGTGGCATGGGCACATTTGTCCCGTGTGATTATAATGCTGGGCATTCAAATCGTTATAGTGAAAAGGATATTGGGCGTTCCCCCTATGCATATTTTAGAAGGAATCTTCAGATCTTTGCTTAGTGCTGGGGTGATGGCGCTAGTGATGAGCGTTGTCTCATGGAAACTTCAAGGATCAAGCAGTGTGGTTGTTTTGGTTTTACAACTTGTGGTTGGGGTGATTACTTATATCGTTTCGTCGTTGTTGATCAACCGTTCTGCGACTGTGTCCATTTTGACACTTGGCATGAATATGATCAATAGAAAATCAACAAGTGATTCGATTGCATCATGAAGATACGCCGTATTAAGAGTCTCTTGTTGAATGCAGCAGAGCAAACTGGCTTTCTTCGGCTGGCGCAAATCCCTCTGCACGATGCGGGTAATCATTTAATTGTTCTCGCTTATCATCGCGTGGCAGATGCGAATAGTCAATTTTCGAATCGGCTGTATGACCTTGTGTGTGCTTCGCCTCGCAAATTTGATGAACAAATGCGGTTGCTTTCCGATTGTTTTCATCCCGTCTCGGCCGAAGATGTTCTTAATGCACTCAATGGCGGCAAGCCTCTTCCAGCACAGGCTGTACTTGTTACTGTCGACGACGGATATCGCGATTTCAAGGAAACGATTTTTCCAATTACTCAAAAATATGGGATTCGCCCTGTGCTCTTTGTACCAACTGCTTATGTGGGCAATGGGGTTTTTTGGTGGGACCGTTTATTCAATGCAATAAATAATACGAATCTTCAGGAAGTGGAGACTCTATTGGGGCGATTTACCTTGCAGGACAAAGCAGCACGGCTTGTTGCTTTTGATGCACTTGCGGACTATGTTCGCACGCAGCCTTTCGAAAAAGCACGCAGTGATATCGAGCAACTTTGTAATGAGATTGCACCAGATACAAACCAAAATATTTCCTATACCCTGAATTGGGATGAACTCCGCGCTCTTTCTATCGAGGGTGTGACTATTGCATCTCACACTCATAACCATCCCATCATGACGCATGTCCCGATTGAAAACGCACGTGATGAAATTCGTGTTTCTCTGAATTTGATTAAACAGCAAATCGGGCAGCCTCTTCCGATTTTTGCTTACCCTGATGGACGTGACTACGCTGTAAATAAAGAACTCGCCTTGATGTTGAAAGATGAGGGAATTCAGATGGCTTTTACCATGAGCGATCGGATTTCTCGCCTCAAACAAGATGATCCTCACTTCTTTCCGCGTTTGATCCCGTATCATTCTATTAGCCTTGCGCAATTTCATCTAATGCTTACCGCGCTGCGTGCAACCAAAAACTAAAGATGGTGTCTATTTGCTTGGTTGCCAGCTTCTAAGCGTTTAAGAAAATTCTAGCGCTAAAGCAGAGATGCACTCTAGTCCTTTAGTTTTTTACATATACATATCATCAACAAAAGAATGGCTTAAAGTTTATGCGTATTGCTCAATTGATAGATTCGCTAAATGTAGGCGGTGCTGAAAAACTTCAAGTGACCTTTATGCGGACTGCGCTTTCAAGAGGTCTACAACCGACCCTAATTACATTTAATAGCTTTCCTGAAAAACATTATTACCGTGATTTGAACGCACTGGGAGTAAAAATAATTGAGATTAAGGGGCGTAATCTTTTTGACCCTTTTCTTTTTAGAAAATTGGTTCAAACCTTGCGAGATGAAAAATTCGATATTCTTCATACTCATTTGACTTACTCAATTATTCTAGGAGGGCTTGCAGGTTGGTTGACTGGTACGCCAGTCATAGCCTCACTTCATAATCTCGGAGTTCATTCCTGGCGGTTTCTGGAGTCTGTTTCATTGAGGTTTTTTACAAACCGCCGTATTGCAGTGGGCTGGGCGGTTGCAAAATCGCATCAAACGTTTATAAATCGATATCCTATTGATATTGTTCAAAACCCTGTGGAGCCAATCCCGAGGCTTTCTGAAAAAGAAAGGCACAAAATTAGAACTGGGATTACTACAGATTCATCTCGCTTGTTGTTGATCACGGTTGGGCGGCTTGATGAAGCTAAAGGGTACGGCGATCTGCTTGATGCTATTGACGAGTTGAGGCGTACGCATCCACAGATTCTATTGGTTATTGTTGGCGCTGGTAATTTTTTGCACGCGATAAATGCAAAAATTAAATCTTTGAAGCTTGATGATCATGTGCAGCTTTTAGGTTTGCGTTCAGATGTGCCAAGTCTTTTGGCAGCGAGCGATATATATGTAAGTGCATCCCACTCGGAGGGACTTCCCGTCTCTCTTCTGGAAGCAATGGCTGCCGGTCTGCCCGTGGTGGCGACTAATGTAGGCGATATTCCACGGGTTATCAAGCCCGAATTCGGCATATGTGTCCCTGCCCATCAACCTAGCCAGATTGCAGCTGCGCTGAGGCGTTTAGTCGAAAGCCCTGAACAAAAAAAACGCTTTGGAGCTGAGGCCTGCAAATATGTCTCCCAACATCATAGTTCTGATGCATGGCTTGATCAGACTTTGGATATTTATCATCAAATGCTATCCGCTAAAAAGTATGCTCGTCGGTAAAAAATATGTATAAATATTTTAAGCATTTTGCTCTCAATAGCGCGCACCAGTTGGGTGTTCTTCGGGGTATTCATCATTTTGATACATCTTATACAAGTTCTCTTTATGTTTTAGTGTACCATCGAGTTGACTGGCAAAATTCTCAACCACGGCTTGATCCGCAAAACTTGTCAGCTACGCCAGAACAGTTCGAACAACAAATGCGCTTGATTTCCAATGAATATCATCCGGTTTCGGCGGAAACCATACTGGAAGCATTGTTGTACAATAAGAAACTTCCGCCTCGTTCTGTTCTGATCACAGTGGACGATGGTTATCGTGATTTTAAGAATTATATCTGGCCCATTGCTCATCGCTACGGGATTCGCCCTGTGTTATTTGTGCCAACCGCCTATGTAGGCGGAGGTGTATTTTGGTGGGATCAATTATATGATGCCCTGCAGCGAACTGTTTTGAGTCAGGTAAATACCCCTATTGGCATGCTTTCTTTGAATAATCTGTCAGATCGTCGCTATGCTTTTGCGCAAATTGCACAGTACATGAAAAAATCGCCTTTCAATCAGGCGTTTACCATGCTTAGCGATTTGTGTCAGGAACTTGTTTCTGAGCCATTTTCGGATGGCCGGGTTACCTTAGATTGGGATGACCTGCGTGAGCTTGCTAACGCAGGAGTAACTGTTGCTCCTCATACTCACAACCATCCAGCTTTGGGCAATATTGATCTTGAGCAAGTGCGCTTTGAAATTTCAGAGTCGCAGCGTTTGATTATGAGAGAGATTGGTTCTGGTTCCCACAATTATTTATTTGCCTATCCTTATGGTTCACGTAGTGCAGTTGGGACTATTGCAGGAGAAATATTACGTAATTCTGGTTTTCAATTGGCTTTTACCATGCATCCAGGCCGAGCTAATTTGAATTATGATGATCGGATGTATCTTCCCCGTATAGAATCAAATACCCAATTAACCATCGCTCAACTTCATGCAAAACTCAACCCGTTTTTTGATTTTCTAACACGGAAAAGACAAACCGCTTTTTTGTAATGTAGTTTGTGATTTTTCATTGAAGACTAAGATGACAAATCTTTGTTGCAATATTGGGAAATTATATGAACTATATGAATTTATTATGGTAGCTTACAAAGATCGTCAGAAAGGATACGCTGCAAGTTCATGAGTGAATTACTCCGTGTTGCCATGCTTATTCAGGCATATTATCCGCGCCTTGGTGGTGCAGAAAGACAACTTGCATCTCTTGCGCCTTTGTTGAAAAATCTCGGTGTTGAGATTCGGATTTTTACACGACGATATGATCACACCCTTGCTCCATTTGAGATAATTAATGGTGTATCTGTATATCGCTTACCTGTGCCGGGGCCTAAACCATTGGCGGCGTTAAGCTTTTCCCTAAGCACTATTCTGTTACTGCAAAAATTCAAGCCGCACGTCATTCATGCACATGAGTTATTATCTCCCGCGACAACAGCAGTGATGGCAAAACGAATCTTTGGGACCCCTATAGTTGCGAAGGTTTTGCGTGGCGGCGAGTTAGGCGACCTGGCAAAACTCAAACATCGAGCATTCGGGTCTAGCCGTATTGCATCTATCAAGCGCGGAATCGATTCCTTTGTAGTCATCAGTACAGAAATTGATAATGAGTTGGCTCAGATTGGAGTGCCTCTCGAAAAGCGAACTTTCATCCCTAATGGCGTTGACTTGAAACGCTTCATGCCTCTTTCGATTAAAGATAAGGCTGACTTGCGTCATTCATTGAATCTTCCAGACGGTTTAATCGTTGTATTTTCAGGGCGGCTTGACCCTGAGAAGAGAGTAAACCATCTGCTTGATGCATGGAATAATGTTATAAAGAAGTATAGCGATGCGACTTTGTTGATCTTAGGGTCGGGCACAGAGGAGCAAAGACTTAAACGAATGGCAGGGATGAATGTCAGATTTGAAGGAAATGTAAAAGACGTGGCTCCCTATCTTCGGGCATCTGATGTTTTTGTACTTCCATCCTCTACGGAAGGGCTATCAAACGCGCTTCTTGAAGCAATGGCTTCGGGGCTTGCATCTATTGCGACCTCAGTCGGAGGCGCAACTGATTTGATTGAAAATGGTAAAAACGGGATTTTGATTCCACCTGATGACTCGCAAGCGATTCTGTCCGCGCTACTTGCCTTGCTTTCTGATCCTGTCTTGCGTGCGCAATTTGGTGTGAATGGCAGAAATTTCATCGAGAAGAACTATTCCCTTTCTGCAGTGGCTGAAAAATTGAACGCGCTATATCTAAAATTTGCGTCCCAATAAAAATGGAGATCACACCATCATGTTAGGCATTCTCTTCTGGTTATGTGTTCTGCTAATTATTTATACTTACGCAGGGTATCCGTTCCTTATCTGGTTGTTTTCGCGTGCGATGCCCCGCCCGATAGCAGATTCGACAGCGACGCCTTATGTCACCCTATTAATTGCCGCGTTCAACGAAGAAAAGGTCATCGCCCAAAAGATCGAAAACAGTTTGCAGTTGATCTATCCGCGAGATCGTTTGCAGATTTTAGTGATGGATGATGGCTCGGAAGACCGCACACAGGAGATCATCAAGAGTTACGCGGATCGTGGTGTAGAACTTGCTTATAACCCTCCACGTCGCGGCAAGATGGCGGCGATCAACCGCGCCATTCAACAGGCACGCGGAGAGATAGTCTTGTTTTCAGATGCATCCAACTCATACGCTGCAGACGTGGTCAATGAGATTTCCGCGCCTTTTTCTAACCCTCGTGTGGGAGCGGTGGTGGGTGCACGCGCTATTGAAGCTGGGGAGGGGGGGCTTGGCGAATCAGAAGGTTTGTATTGGAAATACGAATCCTTCATCCAGAAAAATGAATCCTTACTGGGGTGTTGTACTGGTATCGTAGGCGAAATTCTTGCCATCCGACGCAACTTGTTTACTCCTCCGCCTGATGGAATTATCAATGATGACTTCTTCATGGCAATGCAAGTTGCGAAGCAAGGTTATCGAGTGGCGTATGCACCTAACGCGCGCTCGTTCGAGAGTATTTCACTCCAAGCGCGGGATGGTATTGAACGGCGTAAGCGCATTGTCGCAGGTCGTTATCAGGCAATTTTTCACGCGAATCGTATTTTGCCGTGGAATCGTCCCTTGGTGGTCTGGCAAATTATTTCTCATAAATTTATGCGTCCGCTTGTGCCCCTGTTCATGATCGGTGCGCTCATGATCAATTTGCTAGCTTTGGTTATACCATCGCAAACGAATGTATTTCAATTGCTTTTTATGTCACCGCCCTATAATTGGATCGTATTCTCCATGCAAGCCGCCTTCTATTTGCTTGCTGTGGGCGGAAGAGTGCTTGAAAACCGCAATATCGGCTGGTTGCGTATTTTCTATGTCCCCACCTTCTTATTGAATAGTAATTGGGCAGCGTTGGAAGGGTTGTACCGGTTTGTAACTGGAAAGCAAACTACCCATTGGGCGAAAACTGCCCGACACGATTCATCTTCTAGTCCAGAGTAATTTCTAAGGACGACAGATCGAAGAACATTTCAAAAAATGATCAATTATCGCATGCCGCGGCACGTTCGGGCTAAGGCCACTTCTTGAATCTGTCTTTATGCTTCTTATTACTCGGACTTGGATTATTACGCAGTAGTACCCATGATGTGAGATTTATCTTGCTTCTCAAGTGTTTTTTCGGCAAGTGCGACATAAGTGTCGCGTTACAATGAAAAAACGCTAAGATTACACAGTTATACCTCTTTTAACCAGCCATTCATGCGCGAAAGCCATGGCTTTCTCAAAATTGAACCGACTGCGGCTTTTTATGAACCTAATCCAATACATCGGTGTGGAACTTGTCGATAAACTGTTTTTATAGGCTGCATCACCCGCAAGAAAATCATATTTCGACAAACCCTTCTTTGCGTTATGCATAATTGCGAAGTAATGAGATACGAGGCCGGGCCTGTAAGTGTTTTCGGCTGAATAATTTAAGCCACTTTGATAGAATAAAACATTATTATCATAGATAAAATTATATAAATATCCAATTGTCCTTTTATCATTAAAAATATGCAGCAATTGTATTTCGTTGCTATTAAATTGATTTTGGATTAGTTCTCTGTGAAATTGATAGAAGTATTTGTTGGAAAAAGACCCCGGCTTTCCTCTTTTTGTCCACTCTTGTTGATGCAAAGACGCAAGCTGATCGAGCATGGTCAGCGCTTCTTCCAAACCTGTCGCTTCATGAATTTGAATGGTTCCTTCCATTTCGTATTGTTTGATTGATCTGCGGATTTGACTACGTTTATTTGCACTTAGTAACTGCAAATAATTCATTCCTGCATCCCGAATTTTTTGTAATTCAACAAAGAATGAATTTGTAATCCCATCAACTATTGTGTGAAAACTATGGCTGGCGTTATCGACTAGATTAAAATCAGACAAAAAATTGGCAGAGATGCCCGGCATGCGAAATTCATCCCAAGTTATTGAATTAAGATAACCAAATAAATTTTCTGTACTTAATTGATGGGTGGGATCGAAAAGAATTGAATTGTATTCAATTGTCAATTCATCATAATAACGATTTGCTGTAGAGTTTAAGGATATTGTTTTTGTAGGTACGAACCGGTGGTTGTTTCGTTTGGTGCGACCTGCAAAAAAAGCAACGACGGGTTCATTATTGATATAGCCAGTTATTAATTGAATATCTAGGTCTTTTGGTAGGCTGTTGATCCAGGTGGATATCCATCCCCAGGAGACAAAATAGCTATGATGGCATTTATCTAATAAAGTGAGCCAGATGTTTTTTACAGTATCAAAATCTGTAAAAGGATTATATGATCGATATGTCAAAATCCTAGTATCTTGTATGTTAGCCCCGGTTGTCATAATAATTTCCTCTGATAAAGCATGATTGAAAACGAGATTTTGAGTGATGCTTTGGAATTAATCTTTTAGGCAGGCTGCCTATCTTTACAATTCGAACTGTTAACTTACATAATTGTACTTAATTCTTAAATAAAGCTGATACCAAAGTAGGGAATTTATTTTTGCCTCAATAAAATAATCCCGTCGTGGGGAGCAATAGTCACTTCCTTAACTTGAGAGCCGTCGTTCACAGATCGATCCTGTGTCCCATTAATTTTTGTGTATATATCCTCCAACTGGATAGTCGCCGTATTGGCAGTGGCATTCACAAGTACAATGCCGTGATCGTAATCACGCCTCCATAGATCAAGGTTACCCTCCTGCAGGCTAATTTCATCTAGCCAAACAGAACCGGTATCACTTCCCATCCCAAATACCAGCCTTGCTTGCTGATCGTTTGCTTCCGAAGTAATGGGCAATTCAAACTTTTGCCACTCCTTGGTAAGCGAAAACTCACCGTAAGAGAGGCGGACAGCCCAAGGTTCCCTATCTTGTTCTGCCCACACACTGATATTACGCTGTTTATCTGCCCGGGCATAAAAAGATAGTGTATATTCCTTGCCTTCGGTCAATGAAATGGGCGCATATGAGAATGTTGCACGCCAATTCTCGCTTGGTGTTTGCGTCGTGTCTACACGGACGGAGAAAACTCCCACGGCAGGATTCAATTTATCAAGATTAACCGATATGGCTTTTTCTTGCCATGCTAACAAATTCTTACTAGATTCGAAGTTGCCAAATTGTATTTGATTTGGTGTGGTCAGAGACGTAACCAGCTTTTTTGCATTCCCAAGTGGATAGCCTAGGTAGCCACGTCCGGATCCTGCATTGTCATATTCGTCAAACCACATTAGGCACGCTCCCGGTCCTTGCGTGTTTATTTCGTAACTGAAATACCCATCATTGAGCAGGGCGCTGGTAAGACCAAAACGCAATTTTCGATAATTTGGAAGGAAAGCAGGGTCGTCACAGTTGGCTTTATAGCTGTTAGTGTTATTCGGATCTGGATGACTGTTATCTTCGTAAGTTTCAATCGTGGTTAGGTTTGGCTCGCGGACAATAGCCATCCAATCAAAGTAGCTTCCCGTTGCCTTGGGTCCAAACATGGTAGTATGCCATTTTTGAAATTCAGCATCATTGGGGAAGTCCTCAAAATCACTTCCGTTGACGGCGGTATATTGTGAGATACCCCCGTTTAAAAAAATGATGCGATCGGGACCAATGGCAGCGCGTAATTTTTCAAGATATGAAAATAAGCCTTCGTTCCAAGCAATATCGAATGTTGAATAATCTGTGAGCAGATGGTTGGATTGATCAGGGTCAATGCTGCGTGCCGTGGAATTGCCAATAAGCCAGGATTGATTCTGTCCAAAGCGGTCAACAAAGATACCAGCCCAGCGTGGGTCATCTAGCAGTTGTGCTCCCATACGGGCATTGTAATCCACCCAATGTTCAGGTCCAATGGCAGGGTCAGCGATACCTGTGGGTGCGAGGGTGCTGACGTTGAGCAGCCATGAGTTGGGCCAAAAAGAAATATGCGCTGCAATACGTGTCCCTGCTGCATGCGCTGAAGCTGGGCGAATATAACCGCGGCGAACTGTCAGCGTAAGTGCTGCAGTATTCACATTTTCGATATAAACACTCTCGCCATCGATCAGAGCAGTATCGCCGGCGACGAATAGATCTATATCGCCTGCCTTCACTGCGTTCACAGAGATCAAGTTTTGAGAGGCGTCTACGCTCTCTCTCAAATTGGTGCCGACTTGTGTGAGATACCATTCTGGCGGGATTGCTTGTAAATAGGCATTGACGCTTGGATCGTTGGGATTAAATTCCACTTCGCTGGCGCTTGTAGAGATCAGCAAGCGCATACGCGGATTAAGTTCGCTTAGCGGTCCCAGAAAATCCGTTTGCCACTCGCCAAGAATCGCCCAGTCATAACGAGCTGCTTTTTCGAGCGATTGTTTATATAAATCTGGCCACCAGATACCTAGACGGGGAAATTCCGGCCCAATAGGGATGGGCTTTGTTGAACCAGGGATAATATGTGGAGTAGATGGTAGGGTTGTGCGATCTGAAGGGGAAGGAAAGATCGTGCAGGCAGCGAGAATAAACAATAATAAAGGAAATATTTTTTTCATAAAGCTTTCTTGGGCTTCCTCGAAAAGTATAAGCCCAGATCAATCAACTAAGCCATACAGCTATAATAGACAGTGTGACGTTGATATTTGTTGGGAAACAACGAAACTAATATTATTTACGGTTTGAAAAAATTCGGTGCTGGTTCAGTTGAGTTTTATGGTTTTTGCTTCTGCGAGTTAATTACCGAAATATAATGGTCATAAGTTTTTTAGGCATGCAACCATCTCTCAAAGAATTCTTTCAACGCTAATTCTTGAATCCATAACATGCCTGGCTCGAAGGTATACGTGCCGGAAGAATTAAACACATAGGCGCCCGGCACGTCATCCACATGTAGTTGGCCGGGCGTATCAACTTGGATTAATGGTGACATTTCAATAATATGCAATTTCCCGGCAGAATCCCGCAGCATATCTACAGCAGCAATCACCAAATCCAATTTCTTTATTACCTGCATCGCTAGCTGCACTGCGTCCTCGGGCAGGGTTCCTTTCCGAACCAATCCCATTCCTGATGCTCGAAATTCGCCTTGGGGAACATCTCGATAATAGCCAAATACTTTATCCCCTACAGCGATCACACGCAAATCATAACCTGCATTCGGCATGAATTTCTGAAAATAAACATAGTCTTTTTGTCTGAAATAAGGCCAATAAACCGGTCTGCCGACACGCGAAAAGGCTTCCTTGGTTAAGGTCTCTGCTTGTCTACTATTTTTGACCAGTTCCACCCCTAGTGAGCCAGCGCCTACGGGAACTTTGGATATAAGAGGATAATCGAGCTGCTGAATTTTTGCTAATGTCTCTGATGCGCTGTGTGATATGAAAGTTTCAATGACCGGAAAATTGAACATTTGCAGCCATTCATACTGATAGATTTTGTCCTCACTCCACATCAATGTTTCAAACGAAGGAAAGCAAACCTTTCCACAGAATTTTTCTAGTAAGAAAGTCTTGCGTTTTTGCTCTTCGATCTCGGGTGCTGCGCCTTCAGTCGCCCAGATGATTACGTCAAATTGTTTTGAGGTAGCAAGCCAGTCGGATTGATGGATATCGTAGTATTCAAACGAGAATTGATTATTTCGTAGAAAACGCTCGTACTTTGTCCAGTAGGGTGGTGCCTTACGGTCTTGAATCAGACCAACTCTAGGTTTGGCACGGTTGCTTGGCCATGCTATTAAAACCTGCTCTGCAGTGTCTAATTCATGCCGATCATCTATAATTGTATGAATTACCGGTGCTTTCTGAACCAAGTCTCTCACAATGTTCCGAATTGTCCAGAACCATCTTGTTCGGTAAAGCTTTCGAACCCAAAGCGATGATTTGATTTCTTTTAGCATTTCTGTATAGCTTCCTTGTTGGCAATAAAAAATGTACTATGGAACTATCGATTTGACGTGAGGCGAAGGTGTTTTTTTGATTGAATTATTTCGGCCTCTAGATATTGAGATGCTTTGATACGCCTCGCATGCCACTACTTGGCGTGATGCGCCCAAATCGAATAGGCTGGGAATGTGTTCAAGACGCTCAATGAGCAAGGATGTTACTTAATGCAATTCATGGATGGGATAAAATAATAAAGTGCCCTCGGCGCGGGTCGAACGCGCAACCACTGGATTCGAAGTCCATTACTCTATCCATTGAGCTACGAGGGCAGGCGAGCGAAATTATACTCGAAAAGAGTCAGGGCGCGATTCTTGCTTGAACCCCTCCTTGGAGGGGTGTCTTGCACTTGCTTATGGTTATGAACCCTCGTACAATCAGGGCGGAAATTGGAACTACCATCATACAGTACGCGAAAGGGACCGTTATGAGCGACCTCAAAAAATTTGGCGAGAATATTATAGGAAACCTCGAGCAGGTGATCGTGGGCAAGTCGCAATCGTTGGAGTTGGTTGTGATCGGCTTGTTATGTCAGGGACATGTATTGATCGAGGATGTGCCTGGGGTGGGGAAGACCATGCTGGCGCGCAGTCTCGCGAAATCGTTGGATTGTACTTTCAATCGCATTCAATTCACCCCCGATATGCTCCCCAGTGATGTGACGGGTGTATCTATTTATAACCAACAGAGCCGCGATTTTGAGTTTCGTGCTGGTCCCATTTTTGGACAGATCGTGCTGGCAGATGAGGTCAACCGCGCCACACCGAAGACGCAAGCTTCCTTGCTCGAGGCAATGGAAGAGCGTCAGGTGACCGTGGATGGGGTGACGCATCCGCTTCCCAAACCGTTCATGGTGCTTGCTACACAGAACCCGATCGAATATGAAGGTACGTTCCCACTGCCGGAAGCTCAATTGGATCGTTTCCTCCTGCGCGTGCGGATGGGGTATCCCAGTGCGTCAGAGGAGGCAAAGATCCTCGATGGGCAGCAGCTTCGGCACCCGATCGAGGCGTTGAAGTCCGTTGTCAAGGTCAAGGAATTATTGGCTGCGATCGATGGGATTCGGGAAATTTATGTTTCACCGCTCGTCCAAAAATATATTATTGATCTGGTTGGGCGCACCCGCCAAAGCACAGACGTGTATCTCGGCGCCAGCCCGCGCGGCAGTATTTCGTTGTTCCGTGCAGGACAGGCGCGCGCCGCATTGTTGGGGCGTGACCATGTGCTGCCCGATGACATCAAAGCGCTTGCCATTCCTGTGCTCGGACATCGCATCATCGTTTCGCCCGCTGCGCGTTTGCGTGAATTGAGCGCCGACCGTATCGTGCAGGAGATTGTGTACAACGCGCCGGTGCCGGGCGGCGATTATCAGGCTGTGGCTTCCGCTGAAAAGGTTAAGGGCAAAGCCAAGTGACACCGGGTCGGATTTTTGTTTTATTGATCCTGGCTGTTGGCGGGGTGGGCTCGGTTGTCAACGGCGCGCCTTTTTACATCCGCATTTTGTATCTGGGTGTTTTGTTGATCGTGCTGGCGTGGCTGTTGACGATCTTTTCGTTGCGCGGGATTCGGGTTGAAAGAAAAGCGCGTTCCCTGCGCGCGGCAGTGGGGGATATCTTTGAAGAACATTATGAGGTCATCAACTCCAGCTTCATTCCGAAGTTATGGTTGGAAATTTCAAACGATACAACGATCCCGCATGCCACGGGTTCACGCGTGCTCACTTTATTGCGCGGACGTCAAAAGCGTTCATACACCGCCCGTACCTGGCTCACCAGCCGCGGCGGATTCTTGCTCGGACCTACGACGGTCACATCGGGTGATCCGTTCGGGATCTTTCGCGTCTCGAAAAGCTTTCCAGCTGTAGATTCATTGGTAGTGTTGCCGATGCTCGTGAATGTAACCGAGTTCCTTTCGCCGCCCGGGTTGCTTCCCGGCGGCAAGGCGATCCGTCGCAAGTCACAGGATATTACGCCGCACGCCTCGGGTGTGCGTGAATATGTTGCTGGTGATGCCGTCAAGCGGATTCACTGGCCTACAAGTATTCGCCGTAGTCAATTGATGGTGAAGGAATTTGAACAAGACCCGCAAGCCGAAGTATGGCTTTTTCTCGATACCAACAAGAGTGTGCATTTTACAAAGCCCGGCGAACTCTACGAAGCGCCGCCGGTGGACGATCTGTTTTTGTTGAAGCGTCGTAAAGTGAAACTGCCGCCTGCCACACTCGAGTATTCGATCTCGATCACGGCTTCGCTCGCGCATTATTTTTTGGAAGGGCGTCGTTCGGTGGGGCTGGTCTCGGCTTCGGGGCGTACGTATAAAGTGATTCCCGCTGAGCGTAGTGAACGGCAGGAAGCCAAGATCCTGGAAGAGCTTGCCTTCCTGCAAGCGGAGAGCACCTTCACGTTATCCACCCTTGTCACCGCACAAATGGGACAGTTGCCGCAAGGCAGTAGCGCGATTCTTGTGACGCCGACGATCTCACCCGAACTTTTATTGGGCGTGGATAGTTTGCAACGTCGCAGTTTACGTCCGGTGGTGGTGTTGTTGATGCTGCAATCGTTTGGTACGCGTGCAAGTAATGAAGACCTTGCCAAATCTTTGGCTGAACGCAATGTGCCGGTTTGCCGTGTCTATTGCGATGCCGACCTTTCTGAAACCCTCTCTACTTTTTATTCCACGAGCAACAACCAGGACCGCACATGGCGCAGACCCGTATTGTCACACTTGACTTAAATTTTCAAGGACGTCCACACGCGATCGCTGCGTATTTGATTCGACATGGCGATGCAGTGATCCTCATCGAAAGCGGACCCGGTTCGACTCAGGCTGCCCTTCAAACTGCTCTGGCGCAAGAGGGCTTATCTGCCGCTGACGTCACACACGTCCTACTGACACACATTCACCTGGACCACGCCGGTGCGGCGGGCTGGCTCGCGCAACAAGGCGCGGAAATTTATGTGCATCCCATTGGCGCGCCACACATGTTGAACCCCGAAAAGTTGATCGCCAGCGCCACGCGGATCTACGGTGACCGAATGGAATTGCTGTGGGGTGAGTTCCTACCTGTTCCGCAGAATCAACTCAAAACCCCGAATGACGCGGAAGCGATCCGCATCGGCAGCGCGGAATTTATCCCGCTGAATACGCCCGGTCACGCGGAGCATCATTACGTCTATCTTTTTGAAGATATCGCTTTCTGCGGTGATGTGGGCGGAGTGCGTATCCCGGGTTATCAATATTTGCGGGTGCCGATGCCGCCGCCGGAGTTGCACATCGAGCGTTGGCATGCGAGTATCGCGCGCATACGCAAAGAAAAACCCGCGCGTATCGCGCCGACGCACTATGGAATTTTTGACGATGTGGAATGGCAGTTGCGCGAAGTGGAAAAGGGACTCGATAGCGCCGCGCGCTGGCTCGATGCGACGATGGCGGCTGAGCCTTCGATCGAGCAGATGCGCCAAAGATATACCGATTGGATCATGGCGGAGGGGGAGCAGATCGGTTTGGATGCCGAAGTAGTGAAAGCCTACGAACTCGCCA
>CAZMQE010000006.1:0-32522 GCA_964568115.1 uncultured Anaerolinea sp. | reverse complement strand
ATACTAGAATAATATCATAAATATTGACTTTTCCCCTTAGCCCTGCTATAATGCCCCAGACAAGATAAAAACGCCAGTATTGGCTTAATTACAAAGTGCCGCACAACCATCCAAGCTTGAGGAAGGGATTTCAGTCGGAAATTTCTTCTAACAAACTCGGAAAATCATGAATAGTGCGGTAGGAGCAAACACGAATGTCGCAACTTGAGATCAAGAATTTGCACGTCAGTATTGAAGATAAAGAAATCCTCAAAGGTCTTTCACTCACGATCAATCAGGGTGAAGTTCATGCCATTATGGGACCCAATGGCACAGGTAAATCCACTTTGGCTTACACCCTGATGGGGCACCCCAATTACACGGTGACAGCCGGTGAAGTTATTTTCAAAGGTAAGAACGTTTTGGAACTCGAACCCGATGAGCGTTCGCGAGCTGGTATCTTTTTGGCATTTCAATATCCGGTTGCCATCCCTGGTGTGACGGTTGCCAACT
Source organism: uncultured Anaerolinea sp. (assembly GCA_964568115.1). Taxonomy (GTDB): domain Bacteria; phylum Chloroflexota; class Anaerolineae; order Anaerolineales; family Villigracilaceae; genus Defluviilinea. The sequence continues at coordinate 32,030 of CAZMQE010000006.1, read as the reverse complement.
TCCTGCGTACCGCCGTCAATGCTCGCCGCCGTGCGGCAAACCCCGAAGATAAAGGCATGCCCATCCCCGAGTTTCGTAAGATGCTCAAAGAGAAGATGGCAATGCTTAAGATGGATCAAGCCTTTGCCGGTCGTTATCTCAATGATGGCTTCTCGGGCGGCGAAAAGAAACGGGCTGAGATTTTGCAGATGGCAACGCTCAAGCCAGAGATCGCTATTTTGGATGAAACCGACTCCGGCTTGGATATCGATGCGCTACGTATCGTCGCAGAAGGTGTCAACGCTCTTTCCGGACCTGAGCTTGGAGTGCTGGTCATTACGCATTATCAGCGCCTGTTGAATTACATCAAACCCGACTTCGTCCATATCATGCTTGATGGCAAGATCGTCGAATCGGGTGGACCTGATCTGGCTCTACACCTCGAAGACCAGGGCTATGATTGGGTTCGTGAGAAGTACGAAGAAGTTGCGTAAGCCTTAGCGGTAAAAACTGGAGACAATTATGTCTGAAGATGCAAAAATTCTAGAAGATATTGGCGAATACAAATACGGTTTTCACGACCGTGATGATAATTACGTGTTCAAGTCAGAACGCGGACTTTCGCGCGCAGTGGTTGAAAATATTTCACGCATGAAACAAGAGCCGCAGTGGATGCTCGATTTTCGCTTGAAGGCACTTGAGCATTATCAGAGTCGCCCCATGCCGAATTGGGGACCCATACTCGACGAGATCAACTTCGACGAAATTTATTACTACGTCAAGCCGACCGAAAAAAGCGAAAAATCGTGGGACGATGTTCCTGATGATATCAAGAACACCTTTGATAAATTAGGCATCCCCGAAGCCGAGCGGAAATTTTTGGCTGGCGTCGGTGCGCAGTATGAATCTGAAATGGTCTATCACTCTATTTTGGAACATCTCGAAAAACAAGGCGTGATCTTCCTTTCCATTGAAGATGGTCTCAAGCAGTACCCCGAACTCTTCAAGGAATATTTTGGCACTGTTGTGCCGATCGAAGATAATAAGTTTGCGGCGTTGAACTCAGCGGTTTGGTCAGGCGGATCGTTCGTCTATGTGCCGAAAGGTGTCAAAGTAGATCTACCGTTACAGGCGTATTTCCGCCTCAATACTGCCAACGTGGGACAGTTCGAGCGCACCCTTATCATTGTAGATGAAGGGGCATCGGTCCACTATGTGGAAGGTTGTACCGCGCCGCAATACACGACCAACTCGTTCCACTCCGGTGTGATCGAGATCATCGTAAAGAAAGATGCGCGCTCCCGGTACTCGACTATCCAAAACTGGTCTACGAATGTGTTCAATCTTGTGACGCAACGCGCCAAAGTGTTTGCCAACGCCTCGCACGAATGGGTGGATGCAAACCTGGGCTCGAAGCTCACCATGAAATATCCGTCCTGTTACTTGATGGAACCCGGTGCTCGCGGCGAAATGCTTTCGATGGCGTTTGCCGGTGCCGGTCAAACCCAGGATGCGGGTAGCAAAATGATGCATTTCGCACCGAATACCACCAGCAAGATCACGTCCAAGTCCATTAGCAAGTCGGGCGGGCGTGCCTCTTATCGCGGCATGGTGAAAGTTTATAAAGGCGCTAAGGGTGTCAAATCCAATGTGGTTTGCGATGCGCTGTTGCTTGACCCCAAATCCCGCTCCGATACATATCCCACCATTGAGATCGATGAAGACGATGTGACCATCGGTCACGAAGCCTCCGTCAGCAAAGTGGGTGAGGAGCAACTCTTCTATCTAATGTCACGTGGTCTGAGTGAAGAGGAAGCCACCACCATGGTGGTCTCCGGTTTCATCGAACCACTGATCAAGGAACTGCCGATGGAATACGCGGTGGAAATGAATCGTTTGATCGCCTTGCAAATGGAAGGAAGCATCGGCTAACATGCAAGAAAAACCAAAAGTTGTTGTTTCAAGAACTCGACGGACTGAAGCGACCGCAAAAGAATTTCGCTTCGCTGAATCAGATATCCGCGCTGCAGGCGACGTAGTCGCTTCGTACCGCGCTCTGGCTTGGTCTGCTTTCAAAAAGCATTCTCTTCCCAATACGACCCAGGAAGCCTGGCGACGCACGGACATTCATAACCTGCCAGTCGATAGATTTAAATTTGCATCGGATGGCATGTTCAAAGATTTGCCTGCGGTTCGTGAAGATCTGTTGAAACCATTGGTCGCCGATCAGCATGGTGGCCAGATCATACTCACTCCCGGTGGTGTGAGTATTGAGTTGGATGAAAAATTGTCGAAGAAAGGTGTTATCTTCACGGATTTAAAAACCGCTGAAAAGGAACACCCCGAACTGCTGGCAAGGATGATCGGCAAGACTGTCAATGTGGAAGAAGGAAAATTCTCCGCGCTGGCTGGCGCTTTCGCACAAAATGGTGTGGTGTTGTATGTGCCCAAGGGTGTCGTGGTCGAAGAGCCGCTGCACTCTGTGCTGTGGGGACCTGGCGCCGATATTGCCCACATCTCACACATCCTCGTCCTGGTGGATGAAGGCGCGTCGGTAACATATGTCCACGAGTCGGCGTCGCCTGATGAAACCGGAGCCAACTCTATGCACGCTGGAATCGTCGAGATCCAAGTTTTGCAGAACGCGTCGATGAAATTCGTCGAACTGCAATCGTGGGGACGTCATGTCTGGAATTTCAGTCATGAACGTGCGCGCGTGGAACGCAGTGGCAATCTTGATTGGATCTTCGGTGCGATTGGTTCGCACATTACCAAGAATTTTACAGAGCTTGATCTGGCTGGTGAAGGCGCGCAAGGTCGCATGTCTGGTTTCTATTTCACAGATGGCACTCAACACCTTGATCATGATACGCAGCAGAATCATCTTGCTCCGCATACCACCAGCGATTTGTTATTCAAGGGCGCCTTGAAGGGCAAGAGTCGTTCGGTGTGGCAGGGGATGATCTATGTGGCGCCCGGCGCACAAAAGACCGATGGCTATCAGGCGAACCGTAATCTGGTGTTGAGCGATCAAGCCCGTGCTGATTCGATCCCCGGTTTGGAGATTCTTGCGGATGACGTACGCTGTACACATGGTGCAACGGTTGGTAAACTAGAGCAGGAGCCGCTCTTCTATTTGAAGTCCCGCGGTATTCCGCAAGCTGAAGCCGAGAAGATCGTTGTGGAGGGGTTCTTTGACCCGATCTTTCAGCGCATTCCGTTCGAAGGTGTGCGTGAGCGCTTCCAGCAATACATTGCCGATAAAATGGCGTAACCAGAATCGAGAATTTCATGACCGCAAAATCGAAAAGCAAAGCAAAACCGCAAGCAAAGTCAGCTCCGGCTAAAGTGAAGAGCGCGGAAGTCAGGAAGCCTAAGAGCATTGTGTTGGGTAATCCAAAATCTTCTGCACCGGTAAAAGAAAAGACAACCTCCAGACCAAAATCCGCAGCGGGTAAAGTTAAGGTTGTCCATCGTATTGCGCCCTCGAGCTCTGCGCCTGTGGAACGCAGGCACTCAAAAGGTTTGCGCATCCCTCAATATAATTTCATGAAAGCTCCCGGCATTACACATGATTTTCAAGTGGGCGACACCGTTGACGTATTTTGCGATCATGAAAAGAACAAAGACCGCATTCGAGGCTGGATCAATGGCATCGTTGTGCAGGTCGATAATAAAATGGTCGCGGTGCAGTTTCGCTCCAATGTGTTTTTGACCGATGGCTGGATGGTGCCTGATCGCATCCTCTGGTATCCGTTGAACTCGGAACACATCAAGCCTGTGGCTGGCAAGAAATCAGCAGCGAAAAAAGAAGTTAAGATCATTCCTGATTATTAGCAATTTAACAGGTGTACGGTAGACGCGTACACCTGTTTGCTTGTGTATATTCCTATGTCCCTCAATGTAAACGAAATACGCAAAGACTTTCCCATTCTCCAGCGTGAGACCTCTACCGGCGTCCCGCTGGTTTATCTTGATTCAACCGCTACGTCACAAAAGCCCCTGGCTGTGATCGAAGCGATGGATCACTATTACCGCTTTTCGAATGCCAACATCCATCGGGGTGTGCATACGCTGGCTGAAGAAGCCACTGCCATGTATGAAGGCGCGCGCGAGAAGATCGCAAAATTTATCAATGCACCCTCTGCGCGGCAGATCATCTATACGCGTAACACAACAGAGTCCATTAATCTGGTCGCGTACTCATGGGCGCGCGCCAATTTAAAGTCTGGTGATCTCGTCATTCTCACTGAGATGGAGCATCACTCCAATCTGGTGCCGTGGCACATGCTGCAAGCGGAACGCGGCATTGAATTGGATTTCATCCCTGTGACCGAATCCGGTTTGCTGGATCTGGATGCATACAAAGCGCTTCTTTCCCGCAGCCCGAAGCTGGTCTCGTTTACTCATATGTCTAATGTGCTGGGAACGATTAACCCCGCTGCGGAAATTATCCGCTTAGCCCATGAAGCCGGGGCTGTGACGTTGGTCGATGCGGCGCAATCTGTCCCGCATTTGAAGGTGGACGTGCAAGCCCTCGACGCAGACTTCCTGGCTTTCTCTGCGCACAAAATGTGTGGACCCACCGGTATCGGTGCGTTGTATGGCAAACAAGATCTGCTTGAAAAGATGCCGCCATTCTTAGGCGGCGGTGACATGATCAAGGAAGTCAAACTGCGTTCGTTCAAGCCGAACACGCTGCCGCATAAATTCGAAGCCGGGACGCCTGCGATTGCAGAAGCCATCGGTTTTGGTGCAGCCGTGGATTATTTGATTTCACTAGGTATGGATAATATTGCGGCGCACGAACACGAGATCACAGAATATGCGCTCGAACGACTCGAAGAAATTCCCGGGGTGAAGATGTTTGGACCTGATGCCCAGCATAAAGGTGGGGTTGCTGCGTTCACGCTCGAAGGTGTGCATCCGCATGATGTGGCGCAGATCCTTGATCGGGATGGGATTGCTGTCCGTGCTGGTCATCATTGCGCGCAGCCTCTGCATGAAAAATTTGGCATTCCGGCTACGAGCCGCGCTTCGTTCTATTTGTACAGTACAAAAGCCGAAGTGGATCTGTTGGTGAACGGGATCTATAAAGTGAAGGAAATGTTTGGATAAATATCATTCGTCATTGCGAGCCCCGATAGGAGCAAAGCCGCGAAGCGTCCCTCCTTGTGTTGGGGATTGCTTCGTCGGGCTACGCCCTCCTCGCAATGACGGGAGCAATTATGGACGACCTCTATCGTGAAGTAATCATCGAGCACTATAAAAACCCATCGTATCGCGGACATCTGGATCCGCACGATATTCAATTTGAAGATAATAATCCGCTCTGTGGCGATCACATCGAAATCACGCTGCGAGTCGGCGCGGACGGTGTTGTCAGTGACGCGCGGTTTGATGGTCATGGTTGTGCCATCTCACAAGCCTCAGCCGATCTGTTGATCGAATCGATCATTGGTAAGCCGCTTGATGAAATCAAACAACTCAATAAAGAAAATATTCTCGAACTGCTGGGTATTGACCTGGGTCCTGTGCGCTTGAAGTGTGCGTTGCTTTCGCTCAAAGTATTGAAAGCTGGCGTGTATGGGTTGGGCGAAGCCAGCGATTCTCTTGTGGAGTAAAAACGTAGACAGGTAGATACCTATAACAAGTACGCCCATGTTTCTTGTTTACCTGTTTCCTAACACCATGTTCAACTATAAAACGATCGATCAATCAAAAATTGAATTTGTAGAAATTGCACCTGTCTCCGAATTGCCGACTGGAGAACGCCTCTTTATCGAAGTGGAAGGCAAAGCGCTTGTGATCTTCAATATCGCTGGGCAATATTTTGCCATCGGTGATGTTTGTTCACATGATGATGGTCCGCTGGGGGATGGGGATCTGGAAGGCTTTAATATTGTTTGTCCACGCCATGGCGGCGAGTTCGATGTGCAGACTGGTAAAGCTGTACAGATGCCGGCGGTGGTGGATATCCCTGCGTATCCGGTTAATGTCATAGACGAAGTTTTATTTGTCGGAATCCCAAAAGAAGCCCAATAAAATAATTTAGACTCACCGCACCCTGATCATTTTCGGGGTGCGGTGCTATTTAATTTATCCAATAAGCCGTGTGCAGATATTTATGGCAATTTTGCGAACCTCGTAATTTGCGCATAGCTTTTAATTGTCATAAAATTGTGGAAAATGTAACCTTTTCATGACATTCGTCTATTTGAATTGGGGGTTGATTGTGCTAATATCTACAAAGAGCTAACAAAATTGCAAAGGTGGAATATAGGTACTACAGGATTTATTTTATATTATGTCGTTGGTTAGGGGGAAGTTATGGGTCGGTTTGCGTTACAGGCAAGTAAGCTAACGAGGCCGGACGACTAATAAGGTGGAGAATAATTGTTGGGTAGGCAATACCTGCCTGTTGGAGCATTATGTGTTTCGTTGTCGTGTTTCAACTTGATGCTGAAATAAATAGTTACCCCTAGTTCTAAAAAATATCTAATCAGGTTTTATAAAAAATCATGGGGTTAACCGTTGTTGAATGCAAAGCCTGTTATGCCTTTTTTTGCAGGCCGTATCAAAAAAATATAAATAAATTAATATGTGATTTTTAGCGGTAGTAATGGATCAGTCGTACGCCACAATCTTGCTGGAAGGTGGAGGCTCACTATTACTAGGTTGGGATTTTCACAACGAAAAGATCATTCAACACCGCAATTCAGCGGATGTGTATTGTATTTGTTTTTATTAAGGGCTTTATGCCCCAGTGACAGTTTCATTGCTATAAATTTTTTCCGCGCTATCCCTTTACTACCGTTAAATTTAGCCGTACTTATTAAATTGAGTGCATCCGTTGGCGTCACGGATGCACTCTCGCATTTTAATCGGTCGCCATTGATCACATTTTGAAATGAGGTAAAGATGAAATCTTTCACTTCCGCCGCTTATAAGATCTTGACTGCGTTCATGGTTGTCATGCTGGCTTTGGCTGCCATACCTGCGTATGCTGCAGATACGGGATTTATAAACCCAACTGCATCTGGTGCTGCCGGGTTCACTAACCCGAACAATGCCTGGACGAATAATGCTGTTTACGCTACCGTTAACGCTGATAATGTGCAGCAGCAATATTTGAATTTTCCTATTCCTGTAATTCCAGTAGGTTCTGTCATTAATGGGATTGAAATACAGGTTGATGGGTTTCATTCCTCCAACTTTTCTGCAAGAAGAAGTATTGAAGTTGAGCTTTCCTGGAATAATGGCACTAATTGGACGGCGATTCAGGATACAGGCAACTTTGCCACCGGCGCAGATCAAACCAGAACAGTGGGTGGTGTGGCAAATAACTGGGGACGCACGTGGGCGCCCGGCGAATTTGTCAGTGGTACCTTTAGGGTTAGGCTTACATCAAACCTGTCTGGTGGAACTACAAGCATAGATTATGTCGCAGTAAGGGTTACTTATACTGCTCCCACTGCGCCCACAATCACTAGTGCGTCTGCAACCAGTTTTGCTGTGGGGCAAGCTGGTACTTTCACGGTCACAGCGACTGGCGTTCCCGCACCGAATGTGTACAGTGTCAGCGGTGATCCCTTGCCAAATGGTGTAACATTTAATCCGGCGACTCATATCTTGAGCGGTACACCTGCTGTTGGCACGATCGGTACTTATAATTTAATATTCACAGTCGGCAACGGGGTTGCACCAGATGCCACGCAAAACTTTATTTTAACGATTGGTCAGGCACCTGCCATCACCAGCGTTGCTGCTACTACGTTCACGGTGGGTAGCGCGGGTTCTTTCACGATTACTACAACGGGCATTCCAATCCCACCAACTATTTCGAATGGTTCAGCGTTGCCAAACGGTGTCTCCTTTGTTAATAATGGCGATGGTACTGCGACTCTGAGCGGCACTCCAGCCGCTGGGACAGGCGGCACGTATAATCTGAACTTAACTGCATCGAACGGATTTTTGCCGAATGCGACCCAGACTTTCGTGTTGACAGTTAACCAAGCCCCGGCGATTAACAGCACCAATACCGCTACTTTCACTTTGGGACAAAACAATAACTTTACAGTAACGATCGCCCCTGGCGCATATCCTGTGCCGGTACCGGCAAACTGGAGTGCCGCTGGTTTGCCTGCCTGGGCAACGTTTAACACCACTACGCATGTTTTGAGTGGCACGCCCCCCTCCGGCTCGATAACCGGTTCGCCTTATGCCGTCACTTTTACCGTTACCAATGCGGCTGGAACCAGTACTCAGAATTTCAATCTGGTTGTACAAAAAGGACCCCAGACCATCGCTTGGACCCAAGCGCTCCCAACTGCCTTTGGCTCAACCTATACAGTTACTCCGGTTTCCAATAATGGGGCTGGTCAACCAACCGGCTTGACCGTCACAGTGACAGCAACGGGAGCCTGCACGATCGCGGGAAATATGGTTAGCTACAACAATGGGTTGGGTACTTGTACCCTAACTGCCTCGCAACCAGGGGATGCCAGTTACAATGCCGCTACAAATGTGGTGCGCACGGTTCAAGTTCAACCGGCTCCAACAACCACAACGATCACATCTTCTGTCAACCCCTCCGTTGGTGGCCAAAACGTTATCTTTACCGTACGCGTCACCACAGCTAGTGGCGCAATCCCCACCGGCACTGTGACGATTTCGAGCTGCGAATTGTATCTCATTCTCTGCCTAAATAATCAGACTTGGGGTACGTATCCGCTGGTCAACGGTGTGGCCATTGTCAACAAGGCCGATCTGCCGGTGGCGCACCCCGGCGGTTACATCGTCCCGCAACGGATCACGGCTACTTATAACCCGACTGGCAACTTCGGTGGTAGCAACGATACCCTCGAGCAGACCGTGAACACAGCCAACACAGCTGTCGCGCTGACCTCCACTATTAACCCGTCTTTCTTTGGTCAATCCGTGACTTTTACCGCGACTGTCACTGTGTTGGCTCCCGGTGCAGGCTCCGTATCGGGCGGGACTGTCACGTTTTATGATGGATTAACAGTGCTTTGTACTGTGACAAATATTCCCACCAACACGGCGACTTGTACTACATCCACCCTCGTGAGGGGCTCGCATAACATCACGGCCTATTATCAAGGTACAACCGATTTTGGTACCAGTACATCGCCGATCCTGGTTCAGATCGTGCGGCGTGACAGCGACACTGCATTGATTTCCTCGCTCAATCCTTCGGTGTATGGCAACAACGTGACCTTCACCGCCACTGTTACTGAACCTGCGCCCGGTGGTGGTCCCACACCCACCGGCACCGTCAGTTTCCAGGATGTTACAGACCCGCTCAACCCCATCACACTAGGAACCTCTAACTTGAATGGCAGCGCCGTGGCCACCTTCAGCACCAGCCAGCTGAGCGCCGGAAGTCACGATATCATCGCCGCCTACAATGGCGATAACTTCTTCGTCGCCAGCACCTCGCTGGTGGTGGTCCAGGTAGTAAACCCGGCCACGCTGATGGTCACCGCCGACAATAAATCCACAATCTATGGTGACGCCAATATCGCTTTCACCTATACCTTCAGCGGTTTCGTTAACGGCCAGACACTGGCAACCAGCGACGTGACCGGCACCGCAGATTGTGCCACCACCGCCACAAACGCCAGCCCGATTGGCACCTATCCGATCAACTGTACGATTGGCTCACTCACTTCTAATAATTACACCTTTGCATTTGCCCCTGGTACATTGACGATCACGCCGAAAGCGCTGACCATCACCGCGATTAACCAGGGCAAGACCTACGGCATTACCCTTACTTTGACAGGAACAGAATTCTACGCTGTTGGCTTGATCAACAACGACACGGTTGATACCGTCACCCTGAACTGCCCACAGGCAGCCGATCCGATAGCTCCTGCGGGCGACTATCCCATCGTGCCGAGTGTGGCGGTGGGAACTGGTGTAAGCAATTACACCATTACCTATGTTAACGGCAACCTGCATGTGGGTGGCAACATCCTGGTTATCACCGCCGATGACCGGACCAAAACCTACGGTCAGACCTTGAACCTCGGTACCACAGGGTTCACGGCCGTTGGTTTACAAGGAAGCGACACCGTCACCGGCGTAACTCTCTCCAGCCTTGGCGTATCGGCGAACGCTACGGTCGGCACGTATGCCATCTCGCCGAGCGCCGCGGTGGGCACGGGCCTGGGCAACTATTTCATCATCTACCAGCCTGGCACGCTGGATGTCAACCAGGCGCTCCTGACCTTTGACCCCGACAGCCACACCAAACTCTATGGCGATACCTTCACCGGATATACCGGAACATTCACAGGCCTTATGCCATTCGATGTTGGTGTAGTTATCCCTGTCTACGACAGCCCTGGTGAGCCCCCTACGGCTACTGTGACTGCGCCCGGCCCGGTGTACCCGATCAATGTTTCCTTTAATGACTCCAACAATCGGTTGAACAACTATATCCTGACACTCGACCCGGCGCCTGCTGCCACCTTGACAGTGCTGCCACGCACCCTGACGGTGACCCCAACGGACAGAAGCAAAGCCTATGGTGATCTCTTGACGGTTGCAGATTTCACTGGAACGATTGCAGGTATCCAGAACGGCGATAACATCACCGCTACCTACGACAGTCCATCTGGGGATCCTGCCAATGCGCCAATCGGTACCTATAATATTGTGGCTACCCTCTCCGACCCGGATGGCATGCTGGGCAACTATACCCAGGATATCAGGGTTGGTACGCTAACAGTCAATCGACGTGCACTGGTGGTTACCTCCGACAGCCAGTCCAAGATCTATGGCGATACCTTCCTGGACACAAGTTTCACCGGCTCAGTGGTCGGTTTGATACCTGGCGATGTTGTCACGCCCACCTATGCCAGCGTTGGTGCGGTGGCAACCGCCCCAGTGGGTGTTTACAATATCACTGTCCTGCCCCTGATCGATCCCGGTGGAGTGCTAGGCAACTACAACGTCTCCTACAACATTGGTACTCTAGCTGTCACGCGACGCGACCTGGTGTTCACGCCCAATGACAGAACCAAACTTTACGGCGACACCATCATCTTCACATCTACTGATGGCGTTGTGACCGGTCTCCAAAATGGGGATGCCATCACCCCGAACTATTCCAGCCCGGGTGCTATCGCTACCGCAACGGTAGCTGGTTCACCTTATCCCATCACTGTTACGCTCAGCGACCCGACTGGCAAGTTGAGCAACTACAACTACACATTGAACACCGGCACACTGACGGTTACCCAGCGTCCTCTCGTCGTCACCCCAGATGACAAATCCAAGATCTATGGTCAGTGGTTCCTGGCTTTCACCGGCACGATCACCGGTATTCAGAACGGCGAAAATATCACTGCCAACTATGCCAGTGCTGGTTCACCTCCTGCTGCTGTAGTGGGCACGTATCCGATCACGGCTACGCTCAATGACCCAACCGGCAAACTAGGCAACTACGCTGTTACTCTAAACACCGGCACGCTGACTGTGACCGGCTCTGTGTTGACAGTACGCGCAGATAATAAGACCATCTTCTACGGCGATCCCGACCCCGCTTTCACCTTCCTCTACTCTGGATTTATGGGAACGGATACACCGGCAGTTATTGACACGCCTCCAACTTGTACTGTAGCTGGTGTTCATACTGACATTGGTACCTATCCGATCGTTTGTTCGGGTGGTGCTGATAATAACTATACCTTTTCATACATCAGCGGCACACTCACTGTCGCAAAACGCACTTTGATTGTCACGCCTGCCGATAAGATCAAGCTGTATGGCAGTGTCTTCTCTGCTTTCACTGGCTCGATTTCAGGCATTCAATATGGCGATAACATCACAGCTACTTATACAAGTCTGGGAGCACCCGCGACAGCCATAGTAGGCACATACGATATCAATGCCACGCTGGTAGATCCGGATGGCAAACTTGCTAACTATAATGTGGTCTATAACATTGGCACCCTGACCGTTGATCCGCGCACGCTGGTGGTCTCGCCAAATAACCAGACGAAGATCTACGGTGACATTTTCTCAGCATACACAGCGACTATTAATGGACTCCAGAATGCGGACACCGTTATTGTCAACTATACCTCGGCTGGGGAAGCGGCAACTGCGACGGTAGGCACCTATCCCATTACGGTCACACTGACTGATCCAGGCAATATCCTTTCCAACTATACGGTTACCCTCAACACCGCCACATTGACAGTGACTCGGCGTCCGTTGATCGTGACCCCTGATAACAAAGCCAAGATTTTTGGCGTCGACTTCACCGCCTTCACCGGCACAGTGGTTGGTTTACAAGCCGGTGATATTATCACCGAGACCTATGCCAGCCCCGGTGCTCCGGCTGCGGCTGCAGCGGGCAGCTATCCGATCACCGTAACATTAAGCGATCCCGGCAACAAGTTACCAAACTATTTGGTAACCCTTAACACGGGCATCCTGAATGTTGGTGTAAATGTTCTGACGGTCACAGCCGAGAACAAGACCAAAATCTATGGCGATCCCGACCCAGTCTTTACCTTTACCTATACCGGCTTCCAAGGTACGGATACACCGGCCGTGCTGACCACTCAGCCGACCTGCCAGGTTTCGGTTGCGCACAATAGTGTCGGTACTTTCCCGATCACCTGCGCCGGTGGTGTGGATGAAAACTACGTCTTCTCGTACACACCCGGCACATTGACCATTAACCCGCGTGCCGTGGTGGTTACACCAGATAATAAGACCAAGGTCTACGGCGATACTTTCACGGCCTTCACCGGCACGGTCACCGGACTCCAAGCCAGAGATAATATTACAGTTACATATGACAGCGCCGGTGCGCCAGCCACAGCTACTGTTGCTGGATCTCCGTACCCGATCGTTGCCACACTGGTTGATCCAGACAATCGCCTGTCGAACTATACGGTGACTCTCAACACAGGCTTGCTCACCGTAACGCAGCGCACTCTGATCGTGACGCCAGATAATAAGAACAAGGTGTATGGTTCAGTATTCAATGCCTTCACCGGCGCAATTGTCGGCTTGCAAGGTGGTGACTCTGTCGTTGCCACGTACGCCAGCGCTGGTTCGCCAGCTACGGCAGTTGTCGGTACCTATCCGATCACAGTCACCTTGGGTGACCCGGGCGGTATCCTCAGCAACTATGCCGTCACGCTCAATACCGGCACGCTGACAGTTACAGTGCGCGATCTGGTTGTCACCCCAGCGGATAAAACCAAGATCTATGGTGATGTCTTTAGTGCCTTCACCGGTGCGATCGTTGGTATTCAGAATGGTGATCCGATCACAGCCACCTACACGAGTACCGGCGCACCATCTCCCGCACCGATCGGCACCTATGACATTACAGCCACACTCAACGCTGCGCCTGCAGTCCTAGCTAACTACAACATTACCTATAACCTCGGCACACTGACGGTAACTCAACGCCTCCTGATCGTGACGCCAGATGACAAGGGTAAAGCATTTGGCATTGATTTCACCGCCTTCACGGGCACGGTAGTCGGCTTGCGAGCAGGAGACAATATCACCCCGGTCTACGCCAGCATAGGCGCGCCCGCTGCGGCTCCGGCTGGTACTTATCCCATTACGGTCACGCTCACAGACCCGGGCAATCTCTTGCCGAACTATATTGTCACACTTCGTACCGGTACATTGACGGTTGGGGCAAACGTGCTGACTGTCACTGCGAGCAATCAGACGATCGTCTATGGTAATGCCGATCCGGTCTTCACCTTCACCTATGCCGGTTTCCAAGCTGGCGACACGCCCGCCGTGTTAACCACCGAACCAACCTGCCAGGTGACAGTCGCACATAATGCTGTTGGCACCTATCCGATCACATGCTCGGGCGGCGTGGATGACAATTATGTCTTCTCGTATACACCAGGTACGCTCACTGTAACAGCACGCACGCTTGTAGTCACACCTGCCAATAAATCCAAGGTCTACGGTGATACATTTACCGCCTTCACAGGTACGGTCACAGGCGCTTTGGGTGCAGATAGCATCACTGTCACCTATGACAGCAATGGCGCGCCTGCTGCAGCGATTGTCGGTACATATCCGATCAATGCCACGTTAACGGATCCCTTTAACCGACTGTCCAATTACACTGTGACTCTCAACACCGGCACGCTCACAGTAACGCAGCGCACGTTGATCGCAACGCCTGACGACAAGAATAAGGTCTATGGAACCGTATTCACCGCTTTCACAGGGACGATCGCAGGACTCCAAAACGGAGATAACATCACTGCGACGTACGCCAGCATCGGAGCAACTGCGGCAGCAGCGGTCGGTCCCTACCCGATCACTGTTACCTTGAACGATCCAGGTGGTCAACTCCCGAACTATGCTGTGACCCTAAGAACCGGCACACTCACCGTGACAGGCAATGTTTTGATCGTCACCCCAGCTGATAAAGTCAAGACGTACGGCGATCTATTTGCGGCCTTCACTGGCACGGTCGTTGGCGTCCAACCTGGAGATGGCATTACTGCTACATATGTCAGCACTGGCTCAGCCGCGAATGCCATAGTTGGCGCATACGATATCACGGTCATAATCAACGACCCGCTCAACCGCTTGCCGAACTATAGCAACGTGATCCTTAACGTCGGCACACTGACGGTGAATCCGCGTGCGTTGGTAGTCACCCCAGATAACAAAGCCAAAGTCTTTGGCACACTCTTCAATGCCTTCACGGGTACAGTCACTGGTGTTCAGGCTGGCGATAACATCACAGCCGCGTATGCAAGCACGGGCGCACCCGCCATTATGCCTGTAGGAAGTTACCCCATCACTGCCACGCTCAACGACCCGTTGAATCGTTTGTCAAACTATACGGTGACTTTGAACACAGGTACTCTAACGGTGGGCTTGACCATTCTAACGGTGACCGCTGATGACCAGACCAAGGTCTATGGCGATGCCGACCCGCTCTTTACCTTTGCGTATGCCGGGTTCACACCTGGTGATACTCCCGCCGTGTTGACCACTCAACCCACTTGTCAGGTCTTGCCATCCCACAATGCAATTGGCACGTACCCAATTACTTGTTCAGGTGGTATTGACGAAAACTATTCCTTCTCCTATGTGGCTGGCACGCTCACAGTGACAGCACGTCCGCTGACGGTTACCCCCGATGCGAAAACCAAGATCTATGGCGATGTCTTCACTGCCTTTACCGGCACAGTCACGGGTCTCCAAGCCAGCGACAATATCACGGTGACTTATTCAAGCACGGGCGCACCTGCCATCGCAACGGTGGGTACCTATCCGATCACAGCGGCTCTAACTGACCCCGGCAATCGCTTGGGCAATTACACTGTGACATTGAACACTGCGAATTTGCTGGTCACGCCACGCTCGCTCGTTGCCACCTCTGATGATAAGAACAAAGCCTATGGCGTGCTCTTCACAGCCTTCACTGGTAGTGTTGTAGGCATTCAAAACGGCGATGTGATCACCGCTACCTATTCCAGCATTGGCGCGCCTGCCGCGGCTGCAACCGGCAACTATCCGATTGCCATCGCCCTTAATGATCCTGGGAATAAACTGGCGAACTATACGTTGACCTACAATATCGGCACGCTAACTGTAGGTCAATACACCTTGGTGGTCACGCCTGACAACAACAGCAAAGTGTACGGTGATGTATTCACTACGTTCACTGGCGCCATGGTCGGACTCCAACCCGGTGACAATATCACGGTTACGTATGCTAGTACCGGCGCAGCCGCAAACGCCGTAGTTGGTACTTATCCCATCACTGCCACACTCAATGATCCAGATGGTAAGTTGGTCAACTACACTGTGACCCTCAACACTGGCACGCTGACAGTGACACCGCGCCCACTCACTGTAACACCCGATAACAAAGCCAAGGTCTTCGGCACCGTCTTCAATGCCTTTACCGGCGCTGTGACTGGTGTTCAAGCTGGCGACAATATCACAGTCACATACAACAGCCCCGGCGCAGCGGCTGCGGCAGCAGTTGGTACATATAACATTACTGCCACACTGAATGACCCGAACAATCGCTTGTCCAACTACACCGTCACACTCAATACCGGCACATTGACAGTTGGTAATACGGTTCTAACCGTGACCGCGAACAATCAAACCATTGTTTACGGTGCGGCTGACCCGGTGTTCACCTTCACGTATGCCGGATTTATCAATGGCGATACGGCTGCAGTGCTAACCACCGAGCCGACCTGTCAGGTCACGGTTGCGCACAATGCCGTGGGTACGTTCCCGATCACCTGCTCCGGTGGCGTGGATGACAACTACATCTTCTCGTACGTACCAGCGACACTGACAGTCACCTCACGCGCTTTGACCGTGACGCCCAATAATCAAACCAAGGTGTACGGTGATACCTTCACAGCCTTTACAGGCACAACAACTGGCATTCAAGGTGCCGATAATATTACAGTCACCTATGCCAGTGCGGGAGCTGCTGCTACGACCACAGTTGGCACCTACCCGATCACAGCCACACTTAACGACCCGGATAACCGCTTAGGTAACTACACAGTCACCTTGAACACTGGCACCATGACGGTAACACAACGTCCATTGGTAGCCACGCCAGATGACAAGAACAAGGTCTATGGCACGCTTTTCACTGCTTTCACTGGCACCATCACGGGCATCCAGAATGGCGATAATATCACTCCAACCTACGCTAGCGCTGGTGCTCCTGCTGCAGCCGCAAGCGGTACGTATCCCATCACGGTTACACTGAATGATCCAAATAACAGATTGCCTAACTATGCAGTCACACTGAATACCGGTACGCTGACCGTGGGCGGCAATACCCTGATCGTTACTGCAGCAGATAAGACCAAGGTGTACGGTGATGTGTTCACTGCCTTCACCGGCACGGTCGTTGGCCTGCAACCCGGTGACGTTATCACAGCCACGTACGCCAGCCCTGGAGCAGCAGCCAATGCTGTAGTCGGTGACCATAACATCACGGTGACGTTGAATGACCCGGGCAACAAGCTACCGAACTACACCGTGATCATAAACACAGGCACACTGACGGTTACTCCGCGCGCGTTGACTGTTACTCCTGATAACAAAGCCAAAGTGTTCGGCACGGTCTTCAATGCCTTCACAGGCACTGTGACCGGTGTCCAGGCTGGCGATAACATCACGCCAGTCTATGCCAGCACAGGCGCACCCGCGGTGGCGGCTGTAGGAACCTATCCGATCACAGCCACGCTGAATGACCCAGGCAACCGGCTCTCCAATTACACTGTCACCCTCAATACTGGTACGCTGACCGTTGGCAATACAGTTCTGACCGTGACAGCTAACAATCAAACTATCGTCTACGGGACTCCCGACCCGGTCTTCACCTTCAACTATGCCGGGTTCGTAGGTGGCGACACACCTGCTTCTATCGATACACCGCCAACTTGTCAGGTTTTGCCTGCGCACAACGCCGTGGGTACCTTCCCGATCACTTGTGCAGGCGGCGTCGATAATAGCTATGTCTTTACCTATGTAGCAGGGACCCTGACTGTTACGCCACGACCTCTAACAATCACACCAGATGATAAGAGCAAGGTCTATGGTGATATCTTCACAGCCTTCACGGGTGTGATAAACGGCATCCAGGGTAGCGATAACATTACAGCCACCTATGCCAGCATCGGCGCACCAGGCGTTTCAATTGTTGGCACATACCCAATTACAGTCGCTGTGGTCAACGACCCGGGTAACCGATTAGGCAATTACACAGTCACTCGCAACACGGGTACCTTGACAGTGACCCAACGCGCTCTGACGGTCACATCGGCTGACAAGATCAAGTTCTATGGCAATCTGTTCACAGCTTTCACCGGTACTATCACAGGCATCCAGAACGGTGACAACATCACCGCGACGTACGCCAGCGCCGGTGGACCCGTTGGTGCCATTGTCGGTGACTATCCCATCACGATCACGCTGAACGATGCAGGCGGCAGGCTACCCAACTACACTGTCACAACCAACGAAGGCACGCTCACCGTCGCTCCACGCGACTTGGTAGTGAATGGCGCTGACAAGATCAAATCTTATGGCAGCGTCTTCACGAACTTCACCGGCACGATGGTGGGTATCAAGAATGCTGATGGTATTACCGCAACGTACGACAGCACTGGTGCCCCCGCCACAGCTCCCGTGGGAACTTACCCGATCAATATCACGTTGGTGGATCCAAACAATAAACTGGGCAACTATGACGTTTCCTTGAACCCCGGTACTCTCACAGTTGCTGTGAACTCCCAGACGATTACTATCATGATCCCGGCTCCGGCTACTGCGGGCTTCAACACCGGCTTTACAGTTGCCGCTACGGCTTCGTCTGGTTTACCAGTTGTCTATAGTGCAGGTGGCACTGCTTGTACCAACGTTGGTGCGACCTTCACAATGACAGCCAATACAGGCGTTTGTATTGTTCAATATGACCAGCCTGGAGATGCCAACTATCCTCCCGCGCCTCAACTGACTCAGACAGTTGCTACCCAAAAAGCCAGCCAGATCATCACAGTGACCACTTCGGCGCCTCTCACAGCTTTGAACGGGACTTCCTTCCCTGTAGCTGCCACCTCGTCATCTGGTTTGCCAGTCAGCATCGTTTCTAACGGCAACTGCTTCGGGAATGGCAGCGATTCGACCACCATCAATATGGCTACCGGTACGGGCATCTGTACGATCATTTACAGTCAGGCTGGCGACAGCAACTATCTCGCTGCAACTTCCGTCACGGAAATTGTCTCGGCGACCAATGCGCCTGTGATCACTCTCCAGCCAGTGGATGCATGGGTCTTGCCCGGAGCCACAGCCACCTTTGTTGCAACTGCTACAGGGAATCCCAGCCCCACAGTACAGTGGCAGGTCAGCACGGATGGCGGCGCCACCTTTACAAATATCCCCGGCGCAACCGCTACGACATTTAGCATCACTGCCCAATTGCCAGATAACGGTGATCAGTACCGCGCGATCTTCACAAATACCGAAGGCACCGCCACTACTGTCCCGGCTGTCTTGCACGTGGACAATGTTGCTCCGCGTGTGACCAAGATCAACAGTGTTGCAGACACCGGCGATGCACGCCTCGATGAAGCCGAAACCGCAGACGTTGCCATCACGCAACTGCTCGTCACCTTCAACGAAGATCTCGGCAACCCCATCGGCAACATCGGCAAAGATGATGTCACCAACCCAGCCAACTATTTGTTGGTGCGTGACAATGGTGATGGCATCCAGACCACAACCTGTTCGGCGGGCGTCCTTGGTGGAGATGTTGAGGTAGCAGTTGACCTTGCCTCATTCAACAACAGAGGCGGCACCGGTCCGTACATTGCGAATTTATACCTCAACGGCGGTGTTGGGCTGCGTAACGGGATCTATCGTCTCATTGTTTGCGGCACAACTTCCATTACCGATCTCGCTGGCAATAAGCTGGCGGGGGATGGCACTACAGCTGGCACTGATTTCACACGCAACTTTATTGTGAATGTGCCAAGCGATAACGGTAACGATGATGGAAACCATAACAACAATGGGAACACCACCACCCAAACATCCGGCGGCTTGCTGATCCCGGTCACAGGCTTCAAACATGGCGAAGTCACAATACTCCCGCAGCAACCGGCTGACAAGGCGTATGCCGCCACAGACCTATGGCTTGAGATTCCAAAACTGAAACTCAAGATGACCATTGTAGGTGTCCCACAGACCAAGAGTGGTTGGGATATCTCGTGGCTGGGTCGCAATGCCGGTTGGCTCAACGGATCAGCCTTCCCAACCTGGAAGGGCAACTCTGTCATCACTGCGCATGTATGGGATGAACTCAATAAACCTGGTCCGTTCGTAGGTTTGATTAATCTCCAATACGGCGACCAGGTGATCGTGCATGCCTTTGGCTACGCCTATACATACGAAGTCACTGATAGTTCATTGATCTTGCCGACCAACACCTCAGCAGCATTCAAGCATGAGGACAAATCCTGGCTAACGCTGATCACCTGCGAAGATTACAAAGAAGCCACACAGACCTACAAGAGCAGGCGCATGGTGCGTGCGTTATTAGTGAGTGTGACCAAGGAGAAGTAAGACCATCAATTGAAAACCAGCCCGCTTTGAATAAATGATCAAAGCGGGCTGGTTTATTTTTACCTATACATTCCAACTGTTTACGTTGCCAACTCTTTCAAGCGTGCCAACCGTGCAGGTTCCTTTTCAGCCAGCCATGTGTCCTGTGATAAAAGTTCATGCGCCTTCGCAAAATAGGGTTGCGCTTCTTGTGCGCGGTCCAAAGCCAGCAAGCATTCACCGATCTCTTCAAAGACATAGCCATCGCCTTCGCCTGCAGCTTCGAATTCAGCCTTCAATGCCATTTGCTTGGATAAAGCCTCTTCGACGCGCTTGAGCGAACGTAATGTGCGCGCCACACACCATTGAGCAATTCGAATTTCTGGCACGCTTCTTTTCAACTTTCGAATTGCTTCGGCTTTCTGGAACATATCCAACGCGGAGGCATAATCACCCAGCTCGTGATACGACCAGCCCGTATTGTTATACAACGAGCCCAACCAGCCGCGCGCTTTTTCCTGATCGGAAGATTCGGCTATTTGAATGGCGAGCAGGTTCAAGTCCAGGCTGGAAGCGGGCGGCGCGACAATTGCCAGCATATGCAACGCATCCACCGCATAAAAATCCTCAATAAGATCCTTTGCCATATCCAACGCCCGTTCAAAAAATGGACGCGCCTCCTCGGGATGTCCCGCTGAATTGAACACCCTGCCGCGTTCCAGATAATAGCGAATCTTGGCGCGAGTTGCATAATTCCCTAAACGTCTTTCTACTTGATCAAGGGTTTGGTGCGCCCGCTCAAATTTTTGCTGGAGCCCCTGTGACCGTGCGATCTGGGTCAGTAATTCCAAATATGCCGGGTTGTTCTCAGGGATCTGCAAAAGAATTTCGCGGAATCTGGTTTCGGTTTGGTGCGGATCTGAATAATCCCACAAAGCATCAAAATTAAGAAAGTTCTGAGATGACATGCGGACTCCCTTCTGTCTTTTTGTTTTCCATACCCATAACCTCGGGTAACATAAATCCTAATACGCCCATGAATGCGCAAACACCTCCGGCGATCCAAAACCAAAGTTGAATGCCGAATGCATCCGCGATGGGACCCGCGATCATCAATCCGAGCGGCGAGACCAGCATCGCTGCGCTGAATGTGAAAGCGAAAACGCGTCCCTGCATTTCAGGCGCGATGGAGGCTTGTAAGGTGGCGCCATAGGAGCCATTGGTGATCGGCATGACCAAACCTGTGATCGTGTTTGCAACAAGACCCAACCAAAACAACTGAGCTGGAGCTAGACCAATTGCGACCGTACTCAGCCCCATGCAGATCAACCCGGTTTGCGCGGTAACGATCTTGCGTTTGAATCCACCCCATGCGCCGAGGATGATGCCGCCGAGAATTGTTCCTGAAGCGAAAAAAGCCTGCCACCAACCGAGCTCCTGTGCGCCGCCTTTGAAATGTTTCGCGATGAGCAGCGGAGTCAACGATTCGGCAGCGGTATAGAAAAAATTAATGACCATCACCATTGCCAGCAAAATGACAAGTCCGCGCCAGGCGCTGATGTAACGGAATCCGGCGGCGAGATCCTGCCAAAACGTTGCTGGTTTTTGTGTGCTGCGATCGGGCTGCGGAATGAGTGTAAAGAGCACGATACTAACGGCGAGAAGGGCTGTCCCTACGTCGATTGCCAGAATGCCTTGCATGGGTAATACGGAAAGCAGGAATGCGCCAAGCGGCGCGGAGATAATATTTAGCCCGCCATATAAAGCCTGATTGAAGCCCTGCACACGTGCGAGCTGTTCCTTTGGCACGAGCAAAACAACCGACGCCCCAAACGCGGACTGATGAAAACCTCCAGCCACAGCGCGAATGAATAAAACAGTATAGATGTGCCCCGTTTGCACAACACCAAACGCAAACAGAAGCGCAAGCGCCACCGTGGCGATCGCAACAGTGGCGTCAGCTGCAACAAGAATCGTTTTGCGATTGCCGCGATCCACCCAGGTGCCGATGAAAGGGGAGAGCAAGACCTGCGGTAATAAACCCATCATGGACGCGATTGCGAGCGTTGTGGCGGAATTTGTTTTTTGGGTCAGATACCAAATGATGGCAAACTGCACCAACTGACTACCAAGCAGGGAGAATGCCTGACCTGTCCACAGTGTGTAAAAGCGTACTGCCCAATGGTTGGATGTGGTTTGATTATTTTGCATGAGGTATGGCTATGGAGAATTCGCAAGAGTTTAACATGGAACTGGTTCCTGAAAAACCCTCCTGTAGGACTGTTATTTAACCTACCAAATACATAAAAGAAACGACCCGTCAGCCGCATGGAGCTGTTGAGCGGGTCGCCTTTTTTTTGTTCGTTGCTTCTACCAGTCGCCTGCGTACTGAAGATCGTCTGGGTTGGTGATATGTTCAATATGTTTGCGTCTTAATTCTACTAACTGCCGAATATGCAGGTTATCGTGTGCGATCCAGCAACTCAACATCTCACTTGCTGACACGGAACCATACTCCGATGTATAGGTGATGCTCCAATCAACATGCGATACGGTATTGAGCCATTCCAACGATTGCTTTCTTTCGGCGAAGAATTTCTCCTGCATTTCGATGAGGTTTTGTTCGTTGTATTTGCGCTCCATGATCCAGGCTTGCGGGTCGATCACATGCCACTCTTCGTTTTGACGGTGCAGGATAAAGTCCAAGTGCTCGCGGAAATCTTCACGCTCTGTATCATGCAAGTGGCAGAGGACTTCCAGAATAGACCAGGCGCCCGCATCAGGCTTGACTTGAGCCTGCTCCTGGCCGATATCCTTGATCAGCGCCCGAATCATTTCTGTGCTATTGACGAGTTCCAGGTAAAGCGCTTTGTATTCCACAATAACCTCTTTCTATTCGCCGTTGCCAAATTCCCCGACAATTCTCAGAATATCAAACCCCTCCGCAAACGGACACTCCGCCAGCGCGCCGTGACGCACCATGATGGAGCGGGTCAATTCGCTGTTGAAGTAATACCGGTCACGGTAGGTTTCGTATTTGGACAGCGCTTCGATCTTTTTGTTTACATCTTCTTCGGTCACTTGTGCAAGGAAGTGGGGAAAGAATCCGTAAGAGGAGCGAACTACATCAAATCCCAGAACGGTGATACCGCGAAAGGCGCGTAAGGCTTCATCGGTCATCGTATTATGATCTTGATGCACATCCTGTTTCGAGTGGACAAAGATCAGGTCTGGTTTGAAGTCCTTGCGGAGTTTGAGGAAATATTCGAGAATCTCTTGTCGAGAATCCGGGAAGACGCGCGTAGTAAAGGGACCTAATACAACTTTTTCTTTTGGAACACCCAAGACTGCCATGGCTTCATGGTGTTCGTCTTTTACATTTTTCAGATCGGGGTTTTTTTGGTTGTCTGAAAGCGTGACGCATAAAACATCGGTCTGTTTGACAATGTGATGCAGTAAAGCACCGCAACCCAACTCGATATCGTCAGGGTGCGCGCCAAGAAAGAGAACTCGTTTGCCGAAGAAATTCATTTATTTATCCAAAACTGCGTATGCACGCACAGGAAATGTGCCGAAGGCTTTTACCTTAACTGGCGCGGCATGGAAGCGGAAACCAGTGTCGGGGAGAGTTTCTAAATTACACATATGCTCGCAAATGGGGATGTTGTTTCCCAGTAAGGCTGTGTGAGCGGGACGTGTGCCGTCGGTTGTATCGTCTATGTTGTAAGTGTCGATGCCAATGAATGCCGCACCGGCTTTTACCAGATATTCAGCCGCGCCTTTTGTGAGAAACGGATGACCCTCAAAATATTGATCTGTTCGCCAGTGCTGTGACCAATCCGTATGGATGAGCACAGCTTTGCCTTTGATGTCAATTCCCTCAAAAGCCTTTTCGGTGATCATTCGTCCAAAACTTTGGGCGTGGATGACAATCCCCTCGAGATCAGCCAATGACTCAAGTGGAAGTTCAGATAGATCTTTGCCATCTGCAAAACGATGAAAGGGACTATCAACATAGGTGCCTGTGTTTGCCACCATCTCGATTTTGCCGATGTTGAATTCGGTCCCAGCTGCGTAATGTTTGCGCGAATCTTCTCTGGAAAGATAATCACAAATGAGCGGTGCGGGCAAACCTTTGTAGGTGATCATCCCATGTTCGACGGTATGGCTGAGGTCGATCAGTGCTCTGCTCATTGTATACACTCCAGATTCTGATTGGCAGTGCTTTTTATAGAAAGCACTGCCATTGAATGGTCAATATTATTTTGTCGCCAGAATACCGCCAACTACTTTGGTCATCACCAGTTTGCCATCGCGGTTAAACCAGCGCGTAGCCACGTCGGTGATCTTACCGATCAACGCTTCGTATTCATCTTTGCCGTTGAACATGGATGTCCACAATTTGCGGTCTTCACTTAATGAAGCGCGGACATAATCAATGAACGGTGCAACTTCGGGGAAGGTGAGATGATTCTCGAATTTGTGTAATTCTGTCTTGGCGAAAATCCTGTCGATGGTGTTGAAGATGTCGCCCTTGAAGCGAGATGAACCGGGCATGGGTGGGATGGTTGCGTTAGTGGCTTCCTTGATGATATCGTAGAACATCTGCTTGTTCTCAGGCAATGGACCGGAGACGAAGAGTCGTCCGCCAGAGTTAAGCACCCGATGAGCCTCGCCAAATGTAAAGTCCAGATCGGAGGCGTAGTAGATGGCGAAGGCACTGGTGCACAGATCGAAGGTGTTGTCCGCAAAGTTGAACGGCTTGTTGAAATCCAGAAATTGAAAATCGATGTTCGTACCGCGTTCTTTGTTTTTGGCGCGGGCTTTGTCTAATAGCTCTTCTGAAAAATCGCCGCCCGTGATTTTTGCGCCACCTTTAGTATAATCATTGAACAGGAAGGATAACTTACCCGCTCCGCAGCCGACATCGAGAATGTTCATGCCAGCCTGGGGCTTGAGAAGTTCGTTCGTCCACTGATCGATATTTGCTGAGCCGTATTTTTCGTGAATGTCAATGCGCACCAGTAAATCTTTTGATGTTTCCTGATAATTAATTTCCATTTGGTTCTCCTTTTATCGAATGCGAAAATTATACCAAAAATAATTCAAAATTCAACGACTGAATTTTGACGATGGAGTTTCTAATGAGCAAAATACAAACAGTCAAAGGCACGCGTGAGTTTTACCCTGAAACGATGGCGCTGCGTAATTATCTCTTTGAGAAAGTGCGCGCGGCTTCGCAGTCTTTTGGCTATCAGGAATATGATGGCCCGTTCATCGAGACCATTGATCTGTACGCGGCGAAATCTGGCGAAGAACTGGTGAAGAAGCAATCGTTCACGTTCGAAGATCGTGGGGGGGACCTGGTGACGCTGCGCCCTGAGCTGACGCCAAGCCTCGCACGCATGATCGCGGCGAAACAAAACGAACTGACGTATCCTGTGCGCTGGTGGTCGTTCGGTCCGTTCTGGAGATATGAACAGCCCCAAAAGGGACGCTCACGCGAATTCTTTCAGTGGAATATTGACATGTTGGGCGTCAACTCACCGGAAGCAGATGCGGAACTCATCGCCGTGGCGGCGACATTCATGCGCTCGGTCGGACTTAGCCCGGAGCGGGCTCTGATCTATGTGAATAATCGGCGTCTGATGGAAGCTCAGTTTAATGCACTCGGCATCGCGGTCGAAAAACGGATGGATGTTTCCAATTTGATCGATCGCCGCACGAAGATGGAGGCTGCGAAATGGGAGGCGTATGCCATTGAGTCGGGACTCACGCAAGCACAACTCGATGGCTTGAAAGATGTCCTGGGTAATTTGGATCTATGGAAGCAAAGCGAAGAGCTCACACGTACGTTTGCCGCGTTGGAAGCTCTCGGCGTTCGCGACTATGTGAAGTTTGACCCGAACATTATGCGCGGATTGTTGTATTACACCGGCACAGTCTTTGAAGCGTTCGATACCGGCGGTTCGTTGAAGCGTTCGCTCTTTGGCGGCGGGCGGTATGATAATTTGTTGGCTGATGTAGGCGGACAGCCATTATCGGGTGTTGGTTTTGCGATGGGCGATGTAGGAATGGGAATCTTTTTGCAAGAATCAGGCTTGTTGCCTGAGTTCCAGTCCACACCGGCGCAGATACTGGTGACGGTGTTCGATGAGAAACTCGCGATGCAGTCATTTGCACTGTCGGCGGAACTTCGTAACGCTGGTTTGAATGTGATGGTTTCCCCTGAGCCTGTGAAATTACCGAAGCAATTCAAGTTTGCTGACAAGATGAAAATAAAAATAGTACTGGTGCTGGGACCAGATGAAGTGGAAAAAGGCTTGGTCGTTATCAAAAATCTGGTGAATGGCGAGCAGGCTCAAGTGAAGCGCGAAGCGTTGGTTGAATCCATCCAAGAGATTTTGAAGAATGCCTGAGATCCGTCCGGTTACAAAAGACAATTGGCAGGAATTGATCAAACTTAAAGTGCGCGAGGAACAGAAGCATTTTGTCGCGTCGAATTTGTATTCCATCGCGCAGGCACAGTTTGGAGATGAATATCAGGGGCATTGGGATTTGCATCCCTTTGGAATTTATGATGGGGATACGCCAGTTGGCTTTTTGATGTATGGCCTGAATTTTCAACACCCAAAACAGCAGGCGTTTATTCAACGTTTGATGGTGGATGAAAAGTTTCAGGGTAAGGGGTATGGTCGTTTTGGAATGGAAACGATGCTCGGGATTTTCCGCGCGGACAAGCGTATCCATGAAGTTGGTATTAGTTATGAACCCACGAATGAAGCTGCACGGAAGTTGTACGCTTCGCTGGGTTTTGTGGAAACTGGCGAGATCTATGAAGGGGAAGTGGTCGCAGTTGTAAATTTAAGACCCTAATGGTAAAATATCGTCCGCTTCTATGGTGCCTGTAGCTCAACGGCAGAGCGCTACACTGTGGCTGTAGATGTTGAGGGTTCGAAACCCTTCAGGCACCCAGATAAAAAGGCTTCCGAAGTCTTCAAGACTTCGGAAGCCTGCTTTTAATTTATTGTCCCTTCACGTACCAGATCGAACCGGGCGAATCGTAGCTATAGCCTTCGCCGAAGATGAGGTGGGCTGTGCCTTGTTCATCAATATCCATCTCGTAGTAATCGCCGAAGGGGAAGCGGAAGCCATCGGTAAAGATGTAAGTGGAGCCTGCCACGTAAGTCGATAGATCGACTTCGCTGCCCCAACTTGCGCCGCCGTTGGTGGAGCGGCGATAGTAGACGTTCCATTTATCCATGCCGCCGTTGGCAGCGCGGGCATCCATCCATGAAATGCGGACGTCGCCATTGCCAGTTGCGGCAATCGCAGGGAAGTTATGGTGTGTACCTGCTGGAGCAGTAGAGACATCCACTTTGGCAGACCAGGTATTGCCGCCATTCGTGGATTTGGCGAAGTACATGCGTTCCGGTCCCTTGGCTACCGAGCCTGCATTCCATAGCGCATAAAGATTACCCGAGGCATCAGAGGTCATGACCATTTGTGCGCCAAGATAAGCCCAGCCGCACAAATAAGCAGAACAATCTGGCGCAGACTTGGAAACATCCATCAATGTGGTTACCCAGGTAGCTCCGCCATCTGTGGATTTGCTGACATACAAATTAACGTTGTTCTTCGCGCCGCCACTGCCTTCGTAGCCAGCCCACGAAAAGTAGACGTTGCCGTTGGGCGCGACAGTGCCGCCGCCCGCGAGCGACCAGCCCAGTTTGCCGTTCTGGTTCACTTTCACTTCGGTGAAGGTTTGCCCGCCATCATGGGAACTGGCTGACCAAATGGTTTGTGAATGATTGTAGACCACATAAACATCCTGCCCGCGCACGGCGAGGATGGGTTTATCTGTGCCGGAGTTGGTGCTATCGGCTGTGACGTAAGTCCATGAGGCGCCGAAGTTTGTGGATTTGGCAACGATGATATCGCTCTTGTTGTTTTGCATCCACGAGGCGTATACCGTTTGTCCATCAACAGGGTCAACGGAAAGTTGTGAGTCCCATTGTCCGCCTGTTGCGGCACCGGCGGGATACATGAGCGTGGGTGAGCTCCATGTAGTTCCGTGGTCATTGCTGATCTGCAGGATCATGGTTGGGTTGGCACAAGTTGGGCAGCCAGGCACGCCGCCGTATTGCGGATACAACATATATACATGCCCGAAGCGGTCGGAGGCAATGGCTGGTTCCCACTCGTTATCTACAGGATAGCCCAGGCGAGTTTGGGCAGTGAAGCCTGTCGGACCAGCCAGGGCAACAGTCGCTGGTTGAATCGGCGACATGTTGATCGCCGCCTGACTTACCTGCCCTTCACGGACTTTGGCTTTCCCCTCGAACAATTCTTCGAGGGCTGCTTCTCCCGGTAATCCAAACATATTGAGACTTAACCAGATCAGTGCAGCGAGCAGTAACGCGTACAACACTTTCATGGAACGTAACGACAAACTGAATGTTTTCATGAGACTCCTCCGTTGGGTTGGGATTTGAAATGCTCCAATTGTTATAACAATTGACCGAGTGTTTCGTGACGAGCAAAAGGTTACAAAACGCAGAAGTTTTGGGACTACTGGGTCTCTTGAAAACGAGTAAAATTGCCTACATGTCCCAGACCATCAATGTACTCTTTCTAGCGGCAGAAGCCGAACCTTTTGTAAAAGTGGGGGGCTTGGGTGATGTTTCGGGAACCCTGCCGAGAGCCCTGCGCGCCCTTTCCAACGATGAAGTTAAATTAGATGTACGACTTGTCCTGCCGATGCATTCGGTGATCAAGGCTGAGTCGCTCAAGCCAGTATCCATTTATTCGATTCCGCGCGGCAAGACCGAGGTCCAGGTGGAGGCGCTCGAGGGTGTACTCGATGGTATGCCGGTCTATTTCATCAATGGCGATCCGATCCGCGCGAGTGGTTCCGTCTATTCATCCAACAACAAATTGGACGCCGAGAAATATGTCTTCTTTGCATTAGCCGCGCTTGAACTGCCGCATCAGCTGAATTGGAATCCAAATATCATTCACTGTAACGATTGGCACACCGCGCTTGCCGCGTATGGCAATCTCGTCAAACGCTGGGAGGATAAAAAGAATCGCATCGCCTCCGTCATCACGATTCATAACCTGCCGTTTCTGGGTCCCGATGTGAAAGAGATCCTCGAATCGTATAACCTGCCGCTGGCAAATACCGATCTGCCCGATTGGGCGCGCGTGATGCCCATGCCGTTGGGTCTGTGGGCATCGGATGCGATGGTGGCAGTTTCGCCGACCTATGCCGAAGAGATCTCTCATGATGAGGTTTTTGGATCAGGACTGCAGGACTTCTTTAAAACTCGTAGTGACACTTTGAGCGGGATCTTGAACGGGATCGACCTCGCCTCGTTCGACCCGCAAACTGATTCTGTCCTATCAGCCAACTTCAACGCAGACGATTTGCTCGCGCGCAAAAAGAACAAAGCCACCCTGCAAGAGAAACTGGGCTTGCCCGTGGACCCGGATGTGCCGCTGTTGGGCATGGTCACGCGTATGGATAACGCCAAAGGCATCGACATCGCCCTCAAGGGTTTGAAAATGCTGGCAAAGAAAAATTGGCAGCTTGTGATCCTCGGAGCGGGGCAGCCCAAATTGGAGGAAGACGCGAAGAAGCTCCAGGCATCCCTGCCAGAGCGTGTCCGCGTGGAGACGCGTTACGATGCAAAACTGGCACGCCAGATCTACGCCGGTTCAGATATGTTCCTGATGCCTTCGCGTTACGAACCTTGTGGTATTTCGCAAATGATCGCCATGCGCTACGGCAGTGTGCCGGTGGTGCGTGCCGTGGGCGGCTTGCACGATACCGTGACCGATAGCGAGACCGGCTTCGTCTTTGTCGACGAAAAAGTTAAATCGTTCAACGATGCGGTGCGACGCGCGCTTGAGTTGTATCCGTATCATTCACGCTGGGCGAATTTACAAAAAGCTGGCATGGCTCAAGATTTTTCCTGGTCTAGTTCTGCAAATCGATATCTCGAGCTCTATAAAAAACTTGTTGATAGTTCCAACTCCGTAGCCTCTGGCGAAACCTATCCAAATCGAGCGGCAGTACCGGTGCGGAAGATTCGCGAAGAGAAAACCCCGAACGGAGCCAGGAACGGAGAGGGCTAAGGCAAAATGAAAACGCGCGCTGTCATTCTCGCAGGTGGGGAAGGTTCTCGGTTGGGGGTGCTCACAGCCAAACGGGCAAAACCCGCTGTCCCGTTTGCAGGCAAATATCGCATCGTTGATTTTCCACTTTCAAACTGTGTCAACTCAGGCATTTTCGATGTCATGATCCTGGCGCAGTATCGTCCGCAATCGTTGATCGAGCATGTGGGTTCGGGCGCGCCCTGGGACCTGAACCGTGACTTCACCGGCGGCGTCAAGATCCTTTCGCCGTATAAAGCACGCAACGATTCAGATTGGTTTGCCGGAACAGCCGATGCGGTCCAGCAGACCTTTACCTTCATCAAAAAAGACAATCCCGATTTTGTGCTCATCCTCTCCGGCGACCACATCTACACCATGGATTATGAGCCGATGATCTCCTTTCACATGGATCAGCAAGCCGACCTGACGATGGGCACGATCAGCGTCCCAATGGAAGAAGCCTCACGCTTTGGGATTCTTGCAACTGACAAAAAATTTCGAGTCACTTCATTTGTAGAAAAGCCAGCCAACCCGCCCTCAAATCTCGCGAACATGGGTGTCTATCTTTTCAAACGTGAACTGCTCGATAAAGTTTTATGGGAAGATCATCAGAACCCAAACTCTTCGCATGATTTTGGCAAGGATGTCATCCCGAAACTCGTAAAATCCAAGGCGCGGGTGTATGCCTTCCCGTATAGCGGTTATTGGATGGATGTGGGAACGGTCAACTCTTACTGGCAGGCACACATGGACATGCTTGCGCCGCAGCCTGATCTGAAACTTTACAACCGCAGTTGGATCATCCACACTCGTACTGAAGAGCGCCCGCCTGCGCGTTTACCGGCTGGCGCGCATGTGCATGCCAGCATGCTCTGTGATGGCTGCTTTATCGAATCCGGCGCACACGTGGAAAGCAGCGTGCTTTCACCAGGTGTCATTGTGCGCCCCGGCGCCGTGGTGCGCGAGTCGATCATTTCCACTGACTGTGTGATCGAGAGCGGCGCGGTGGTGGAACGAGCCGTTCTTGATAAGGGCGTCCACGTTGAGCAGAATGCCCGCGTTGGGTGGGGGATTGCCGACCAAGTGATCAAGATCGCGTTGGTGGGCAAGCATAGCGTTGTGCCCGCTGGTTTCGTCGTAGAGCCTGAAGCGGAAGTGGGCACCGATGTGGTCGCATCAGATTACGATGAGTCAGTGGTGCGTGCAGGTCAGGTCATTCAAACACGGAGATTAGCCAATGAAATTTGAGCGTTCGAGCGGCATCTTGCTGCATCCCACCAGCCTCCCCGGTCCGTATGGCATCGGTGATCTGGGTCCGCAAGCCTATCACTTTATAGACTGGCTCGCCTCCACTGGTTGTAAACTTTGGCAGGTGCTGCCGCTGGGTCCCACCGGGTATGGCGATTCGCCGTATCAATGTTTTTCTGCGTTTGCAGGCAACCCGTATTTGATCAGCCCTGAATTTTTGATCCAAGATGGATTATTGACTCAAGCGGACTTTGCCGACATGCCGGAGTTCAACGCCTCGCTCGTGGATTTCGGCTTGCTCATCCCGTGGAAGCTGGATCTGCTGCTGAAAGCGTTTACCCGCTTCGCCTCTGCGTCTGACGACTTGCACAAAGAGTTCGATTATTTCTGCGCTGAGAATGCATCCTGGCTCGATGACTACGCCTTGTTCATGTCCATCAAGGAAGCGAACGGTGGCGGCGCCTGGAGCGGCTGGGACAAAGCCATCCGCACCCGCAAGAAGACCGCCA
>CAZMQE010000005.1:23647-34478 GCA_964568115.1 uncultured Anaerolinea sp. | reverse complement strand
CTGCGAATCGCTTCATGCTGGTAGGAACGGTCAACGATTGTGTTATTGATTTCTATGGAACTGAGTGGCTTTGCATTCTGGCGAATATAAAGCAGGTTTTCCAGATCTTCGCGCGTGAAGAACCCGAACACTTCGCGCTTATGTGCAATCCCCACATCCACAAAATGGATTTCAAGTCCGTTGGCTAAAAAGCCGAACGGGCGGAAACTCTGGTGCTTTTCAATTTCAGTGACGTAATAGGTAAGTTGTGCTTCTGCGAGGCGAACATCCACCGCTGTTTTCTTGGCTTCAACCACCGCCAACACTTCCCCGTTTTCACGATAAAGCGTGTAATCCGTTATCCCATTCCACGGTTCGGCATCGTATCCGTCTACCGGGATTTCTATTTTTACCTTTGAATAGTCACGAAGATACCAACCCGCGCTTTCAAGTTGCGGGTCGATCATTTCCTTGCGGGTGCGTTCTTCGGACATTTTGCGGGGCATACTTCCCCTTGGAGTGGAATGTTTTGACCGTTGGGTCAAGGATACAGGAAAAACCAAGTCTGTGCAAGGTAGTTTTTGTTACAAAGTGTTTGTTAGATTTCCTATAAGGCTTTACCTGATTTCCTATAAGGAATCACTCCGATTCCTTATAGGAAACGAGTCGATTCCTCGTAGGAATTCCAGTGATTCCTTACAGGAATCGACTCAATCCCTTGTAGGAAATATCCCAATCCTTGGGAGGAAACGACTCGATTCCTCCCAGGAAATTCGAAACGCATGGAAGGAATTACCCCAATCCCTTCCAGCAAATCCGCTGCGCGTGGGAAGAAATTTGTCTATCTAAATTCGAATAGTCTTGTATCTGCACGTTCAGCTTTTGATGATCACGATCTGCTCACGGTTATACAAGCGGATCGCCAGCAGTGTGATGACCGCCGATAACGCCAAGGTCACAAGCGTGGAAACGACTGCATTCGAGGCGCTAACCGGCTCCAATCGCATGAATTGATTGATCAGGATCTGCTGACCAAAGGTGGGGATAAGCATCGTCCACAGATCGGGCTTTACCGGAAAGAACGCCAGCGCCAGCCCCGGCAGGGATGGGATCAGCGCGATGAACGGCAAATACGTACCCGCCTCCTTGGTACTGCGCGCAAAAGAAGCCACCAGCATCTGGATCGCGCTCGCTAGAAAGACGATCGGCAGGCAAACTAACAAAATCAAAAGCAGCGTGACGGTGGTGAGACCCAACTGTACGCCCAGGTAATCCTCCACCGGTAATACATTAAAGACAATGCCGAAACCGATCAACGTGATCGCCAGGCTTGCGAACGAAAACGGAAACGCTGCCAGCAATTTACCCAACACAAAAACCCAGCGCGGCGCCGGGTTGATCAATAGCGGCTCCAACGAATGACGTTCACGCTCCCCCGCCGTGGTATCGGTGACGATCGGCGCAGCGCCGTTGAAAATCGCGAAGATGATGAAATACGGCAGGAATGAAATAAACAACGTTGCCCGGCTTTGCGGCGTCGAGACATCCACCTCTTCGATCTTCACCGCCTCGATCACCTCCGGGCTTACCCCGCGCACGATCAGCCGCAGCCTGCCCAGATAGGTACTATAGCCTTCCAACAGGTCCTGAATTCGTTGTCTATCCACCTGCGCCGATTGCCTGGAATTATCGAGCACCAAACGGACAGTAGCAGACTGACTCGCCGAAAAATCATCCGCGTACTCTTCCGGGATGATCAGCACGACATTGACCTCGCCTCTTTTCACAGCCGCTTCCGGGTCCGCCGGAGCAGGCTTGATCACCACCTCATGCTGTTCCAAAAACCGGATCAAGTTCGGCGCGTTCTCCGCGTATTGCACAGGCAGGGTCAACGGCTTGTCGATCTCATCCCGTACCGAGGAACCGATCATGATCAGAATACCGCCCATCATGAGCGGACCAAATATCGCCCAGAACAAACCCGTAGACCAACTGCGATAGTCGCGCAGGCTATCGAGCATTTCCTTGATAAAAATGATCCAGACTTTTTTCATTGCAGCCCCTCTTCTGAACCAAGCGCAGCGATGAAGGCATCCTCAAGATTATCTCTGCCCGTTTTACGCAACAATTCAGCGGGTGTGCCCTGTGCCGCCACCTCCCCGTTCGAGATGATCACGATCTGGTCGCACAACGCAGCCACCTCCTGCATGATATGACTCGTAAACAGAATACACTTCCCGGCATCGCGCAACCGCAGAATGAATTGACGCATGGCGCGCGTACTCTTCACATCCAACCCGTTGGTCGGTTCATCCAGTAATACATTCTTCGGGTCATGCACCAGCGCGCGGGCGATCGCCACCTTCAGCCGTTCACCCGTGGAAAAGCCCTCGGTCCGGCGATCAGCGATGGACGCCATATCGAGCAGACCGATCAATTGCTCTGTTTGCTTTTCGAGCACATCCCCTTGCATATCATGCAACTGCCCAAAGTAGCGGATGTTCTCACGCGCCGTCAGCCGCGGATACAAGCCCTGAGAATCAGAGAGCACACCGATGTGAGTCTGAACGTCGAGCGGCGCAGTGGCTACATCAAAACCGTCGATGCGTGCCGATCCGCTATCTGGTTTGAGCAGCGTATACAGCATCCGCAGTGTAGTGCTTTTGCCAGCGCCGTTCGGTCCCAACAACCCCGTGATCTGCCCATTGGCAGCCGAGAAGGAAACGTTTTGTACTGCCTTTACCTTGCCAAACGATTTATAAAGCCCTTGAACTTCGATCATTGATTATCCTTCAGAGAACAATATCTTTCTGCCACAGAGCTCACAGAGAAAATGAGTTTTTCTCAAAGGTCTTCGTGAACTCTGTGGCAAAGCAATTGCTTGCTTATGCAAGAGGTTAATATATTACGGCTGCGGTCCGTTGAAATCCACGAAGAACGGCGGCGGCTCCACCTGCTCAACACACGCCGTATCCAACCCAACGACGGACCCACTTTCGATAAAGCTCTTCATGATGCGGGTTCCACATTCGGTGCTGGCGTTACCATGCCCCATTGCATCGAAGACCAGGTGCAGGCTGTTGCTCAATGACTCGGCAAGTTTCTCAGCATGCCAGGGCGGTGTGATCGGGTCTGCCGCACCTGAAAACATCAACACCGGCACATCCGACACAACCGGCTCACGCAGAACTTGTGCCGGTTCACCCTGGGGCCATGCTTCACACACATCCGCAAAGTATTGGGCACTACTTCCGAACAGAACTTCTTCATCATTCGTTAGCGCGAGGAAGGGCGCATCTTCAGTACAAGCAACGGCATAGAACATACCATCGTAAATACCCGCATCCACCATATACGCCTGTGTGATCAGGGGCGCATAATTCGCCTCGGTATATGCCAGATGAATGGCTAATGGCAGCATAGCCACGAGGTCTGGCACATACAACGTATTGAACACAATGTTGGCAAGTGCGCTATGTGTGACCGTAAATTCCAGGGGCTTGCCAGTGATCGGATGCGGGAGCGTGACCTCCACCGGCTGCTCCTTCAACGCGTCAGACAACGCTTCAAACTCCGACCTCAGGTCTGGGTATGTGGAGCTGCAAGCTTCATCTGCTTCACAGCGTTTAAAGAAAAGCTCAAGTGCCTGCTGTCCATCCTGCGCGGCATCTTGATATAAGATGAAGCTGGGGTCGACCACCGCATCTAACACGACACTTCTCACATGCTCCGGGTACATCTTCAAATACACAAGCGCCGCACGCGTGCCATACGAAGTGCCGTAAAGGTTGATGGTCTCATAACCCAACAACGCACGGACATGGTCCAGATCCTGCATGGCGATATCGGTGGTATAGAACCGCAGGTCAGCATCCAACTTCTTGGGGCAATCCTTCAATCGGGCAATGACTTCCGCGTCTTCTGCGATCTCTTCTTCGGTATTCAAACAACGCAAAGGATTCGAAGCCCCCGTGCCGCGCTGGTCAACCAACACGATATCCCGCTTCTCATGGATCCTAAACAGCGTGCTCGAAATGGCGGGATACGTCTCGATGGCAGATTGACCCGGTCCGCCGACCAGTAGAAACAATGGGTCAGGTTCCGGGCTGCGGCTGATCGCTTCAACTACGGCAATGCGTATGTCTATTTGTCTGGAGGCTGGATCTGAAGGATCCTCGGAAACAGTCACGGAACCACAACGGGCATCCACCTGCCTGTCGGTGCCTGATGATTTTAAAACACAATCGGTTAATGCAATGCCTGCCTCGTCTACGGCAATGGCTGGTTGGTAGGCGCAGGCTGAAAGTAGAATTGCTTGAACGATCAAACCGATAAGGATGTTACGCAGCTTGGATATTTTGTTTGTTTTCGATGGCATGACGATATTATAAACCTAGCGTTGGATCGGGTCCGGTCTTACGCAGCCGGAAGCTGGTCCTGTACAAGCGAGCGTGGTGAACACTTCGACCTGCAACACCCACTCATCATCTTCCGCCCTTTGCCATTTCGCGGCATACACACCTGAGGCGTGGACTAGCTCTCCATCGGCGGTGTAACTGCCCTTCCAATGCCCCAACTCTTCAGCAATGCCCCACTCCTCATTGATCGTGATCTCGCGAGACGTGCGACGATACACTGCAGTTGGGTCTTCACGAAAGACCTCTGCCCAACGCGCGGCTTCCTCATCCGCGCCGTGATTTTGCGCGCTGCGTCCCGTCACGATGTGATAAGTTGGGGCAAGCAAGGTTCGAATGGTTTCAATATTTTTGTCCGCAATGGCAATATTGAAACGTTCCCGCGCAGCGCGGATCATTTCAGCAGAGGTTGATTTATTATGTAGCATTATGGATTCCTTAATGTCATGCTGAGCGGCGTTTGTTGCCCTAAAGCACACCGTCCTTGCGCTCGGTGCAAGCGTCTCTACTCTACTAGGCTAGACTCTTCGGTCGCGAGTACGCTCCCTCACATTGCCCCGATGCCCATTCTGGGGAGTGACTAAAAGCCGTAATCACCCACCCGCGATCTTCACCTTATAGCCCAACTTCGTCAACGCTTCTGCGATCTTCTCACGATGCTCACCCTGGATCTCGATGACATCATCCTTGATCGTCCCGCCACTGCCGCAGATCTGTTTGAGCTGTGTTGCCAGTTGGCGCAAATCTTCCTCGGACAGAATCAACTTTTTTACAAGTGTGACCGTTTTTCCACCGCGTCCCTTGGCATCGCGGTGCAGATAGGCTGTCTGTTGATTTGGAGGCAGGGAGATTATCCGGCGTGAAACCGATTCGTTTTTGCGAATATCGCCTTGATTTGAAGTCCACACCGTACGATGTTCATTCTTTGGCATAAATCACCCTGCACTTACGCATCCACAATCGAAAGGTTAATAAGGTTTCCAAAAATACCAATCGGCAGAGCTATGCCAAGTGCAGTGAAAGCCACCTGCGTCAGAGTCCACGCATAATCGTAAAGGAGAACAGGCGTCAGATCCGAAAGCGAGGCGGCGTATTGAGTGTGCAGCCACCACGTCCCGATGATGGCGACAAAGACCGAAAGGCTCGAAAGAAACATCCGCAAGAGGCGTGCACGGAATAGACTGCAGACCGCAAAAGTCAAAGCGATCAACAGGCAGGCGGTTGTGATTAAGAATCCGCTCGGGGGTGTATCGAGAAAAAGTACATGGAAGATCAGCAGCGCAATATTCAAACCGCTACCACCCAGGATCGTCGCAATGAAGATCCTGAGTAAAACTTCAGATGTGCGAAACCGTTCCATAATGACCCGAATGCTGAAGATGCCCAACCCAAAGACTGCCCCAACGACCAGCCCTTGCACGATCGAGTCTGTGATGCGGGCGGTATCCAGTAAGCTGGGCAGGCGATAGGTTACAAACACTTGCAGTCCTATACCCAGCGCCGCACCTAGAAGCGCCAACGCATACGCACCAATGAGGCTGACTGGCTCCTGAAGCAAGCGCCGCAACACCCATTCCAAAGATAACCGAAAGCGCAGATTTCGCGGCACAAAAGCCGGCAGATTTCCCGATGCCTGTTGAATCAATAACAGAACGGCGATCTTTCTTTCATCATCAGCATACTTTAGAACACTTTGCACAGCGGAGGCAGAACGTAGATGCCCAATCAATTCGGCGGCTGTATCACCGAACTCAGAATCTTCTAGGGCAAACCTTCCCAACCGCTGCGTTTGCTCCGGGTCAAGCGTGGTATCGCCCCAAGCATTCCGGGGCTGCGTCAGTGTTCGGAGTCCGTCAAAAATTTCCCGGCGCAGAAATGCATTGTCGGTCTTGACGCCGGTTTCCAATAAGGTGGTGGTCATGCTTTCAGGCAACCCAGCTTTGAGAACAGCGATATTCGGATCACTTGCCAGGCGGGCGAGGACTCGCCCGGTAATTACCTCATTGTGCTTCTTAAGCAACTGCGAAGCCACGGCAAGTCTTTCGCTGGGGTCACGAACTGCCAGCCACCAGTGGTCATCTTGATAAGCATAGATCAACGCTTGAGACAACATAAACTGCCCGTACATATCCATGCTGATCTTTTCGCGCTTCAAATTAACCAGGGCAAATTTGGTTAAACCCAGGTTGTAAGTCTCATCTGTTGATTTCCATTGAACGAAAGCACGCTGGAGCATTTCTTCAACATCTCCGTCCAAAACCATCCACTTATTCTCACTATTACCATCTGGTGCTGGCTCAAGAGAAACATTGAAAATACGCTGGATTGCCCTCATGATCTCACCAGCGGATGGCGGGCGCAACTCTGGGCTAGGAGAGGTGACGCGCCGCAACACATCAGTGAGCAGAGGCGGTAGGTTTTCGTTAAACTCGCGCGGATCTGGAAGCTCCTGTTTTGAACTGAGTTGCTCCATGCCCAGTTGCTTTTTTCCGTTCCACGGCAACTGCCCAGTGAACATTTCATACAACAGAATACCAAAACTAAAGATGTCTGACTTGGGAGTGATCGCCCTGGATTGGATCTGCTCAGGCGGTGCATAAGGCGGCGTTCCGTGACCGGTATGAAAAGCCAGGGTAGAAGTAGATACCAGTCGTGCCAATCCAAAATCGGCAAGGTAACAGTTCTGCCGCAGATCAAGCAAGATATTTTCTGACTTAAGATCGCGATGAATAATGCCCTGGCTATGCAGATAGTCCAGTGCTGATGCAATCTCCATTCCATAACTTATGATCTTATGAATGGTGAGAGGCGAAAGCCTGATTCTTTGAGTTAGGGTCCCGCCGGGAACATATGGGCTTACTGTGAAGCGCATCTGCGCATCGAAGCCGTATTCAAGGACTGGCAATATATGCGGCTGTTTCAGCGTGATCAGTTTTTTTAACTGCAGTTCATCCCGCAATGCTTCTGCTTCCACGTCAGCCGAATCTGGAATCTGACTGAATTTGATTGCATGAATCTGGTCGTGCGCCTGATCAATAGCCGACCAAACTACACCCTGACCGCCGACACCGATCTGCTCCAGCAATCGATACTGATGGAACAATGACCCGGGCGTTAATACATTAAATAATGGATGCGGGCGAGGGGCTGTCATGGCTATGTTATTTGCTGTTATGCGTAAGGGTCACTTGGTGTCAGTTACCTGACAGCTGCCATCAAACACGATGTGGATTTCAGTCGGCTGAAGAAGATCATTCGAGAATTGAATGACAAAATTTTCCGTGATTCCATTCGGAATGGCGGGACCAGCACCACCCACCCAATTACCATCAGTTGGAAAATCGCTTGGGGGGTTGGGATCTGATTTGTTCCAAATTTCAGCACCGTTGAGGAACAACTTATCAAGTTTCTGGGAAACCGGGGTTTTGGTCCAGATTGCATAAAAACGAGTGATTTGAATTATGGATCCACTATTGTTAGTGATATCCATACCTATCTCATTGTTATTGGGATTCGTTAATGCACCGAGAGTCACCAAGGGGCAAGTTGGCTCACTCGGAGCTGCCGCTGGAATGTTGGTATTTGTCGCTGTGAAGGTCGGCGTGAAAGTCAGTGTTGCGGTGGGCGTATTCGTTGGCGTGAGGGTATTCGTCCGTGTGGGTGTATTCGTTCGATTGGGTGTATTTGTACCCGTGGGAGCAGGCGTCCGTGTCGGAGTTCTCGTAATTGTAGGGGGAAGAGTCGCCGTTTTGGATGGCGTCGCGCGGGGCAGCACTACCGCTGTATAGGTCGGAGGCTCCGTGGGTGAGGCTGTCCGCGTAACCGTCGGGGTTGAAGTAGGGATGGGCGTGGACGTGATCGCACTTTGGATCTCGCTCTGCGCCTGCGCCTCAGTGACAGGGTCAATTTCGCCCGGGGTACAGTAGTCACCTGTCAGCGTGCAAGACATCGTCAACTCTTCACCAGTAATAGCTTGCGGCTCCGAGGGTGCGCTGATCGACTCAACACCATTCTCCCCGCCCAGTTGAACACTGGAACTTTGACCCGCGCCAAAATATTGCTCCTGTCCGTTCGCGACGATCCTGGCTGACCCTTGGTAAACACTCACTTTCATTTCACCGTTTTTAATAGCCTCGATGCTGGCATTACCCATTAAGGTCAACTCGGCACCGTTGACAGAAAAGTGGATTCCACTGCCATCTGGCGAGGTGATCATCAAGCCGTCAAACGGAATTTTCTCGCAGACAATCTGTCCGAGCTCACTCGAGAAATAGAACGACTCCAAACTATCACTGCTTTCGCTCTTATTCTCCAAGGTAGCATTACCAAACACCACCATCGTGACTGTTTCGCCCGGTAGAGAACGAGGCAAGTTGGCAACAACCTTAAAAACCGCGATACCCCATTCATTTAGATCAAGATTTAGTGGAGAAGCCGAAAGGCGGCTTAATTGATTCACAGCAATAATGTCACCACGCTCTGAAAAGCGTCGGGTGGTATTGGGTACAAGTTCTGCCCGTAGCGTGTTATTGCCATAGCAGGCGGTATTTGAATTCGTGCCGCTACAGTAATTGTCTGAAGCTTGAATCGTTCTATCGATCAATGCCTGACAACTGGCATTTCTCTCCGCCATTGCCGTTGCCGTTATGTTGGAAGAAAACAGAAAAGGAACGTAGCCGCCACGATACAGAGCCAATCCAACCACACCCACGCATACTACCGAGATAAACGCTCCCAGCAATAACAACAAGGTCCCTGCCTGCTGTCGCTTCTTGCGCATGGCAGGGCGCCTGGTTGTACGAGAAAGCGGTTGACTGTTGATCTTGGTTGTCCCGGCAGGCTGAAGCGCAGCCAAACGATTTCTTGCAGCACCATGTTTTGGGTCAATGTTCAATATTCGTTTTAGGCTGTACAGTTCCTCCTCTTGATTATTTGCCGCGCGCCAGAGAAGCTCCCATGTCATAAGATTGTTGCGGTCCAGATTAAGTGCTTCTCGCAACACATCCCGCGCTGCTTCCTTGCGGCCGGCATCCAAATGCTCTTCTGCATCACGAAGGAGTTTATCGAGAGAACGATTAAAGTTTTTCATAGGCCTACTGGTTTTTTCATGGGGTTAAATTATTTTCTCTTTGTACCTTGAAGGGTATAGCGATATAAGACAAAAAGCAACATACGCCCCAAACGCAATTGTGAACCACTTGCAAATGGATACGGCTTGTTGGGGATAAGCCGTTCACTATTCAGCCATGTACCGTTGGTGCTGGCAAGATCAATGAGGTCATATCCTGAATCTTTCCGGCGGATCATGGCGTGCCGCCGGGATAATCCCAAATTAAAGGCATCCATATCAGAGAGGTCAAGAACGGCTTCCGAAGTTGCATCCAGCTTACGCCCGATAATGAGCTCCTTTTCGATATGCAAATAATAAGGCTTTGCTATTCCTTCGATATAAATACCAATCCCGTCTTCAGGTATAAGCGCAAAATCAATATGCGATCCCCCGTTCTCGATCGGGCCACTGAGTTGTTCGCCGGTATTCTTGGTTGTATCTGCTTTGTTTGCGTGATTATCTTCCAACAACGCACCGCAATATCCACAAATCGAAGCGGTATGCGGGTTTTTATGCTTGCAAATTGGGCAAAACTTTCCTGAGGTCTTCAAATTCATTGCTCAAAAATAATCTCCATTTGAATCTTACACCAAATCGCATCAAATCTCAATAAAGAAAAGCAACAATCCCATTTTAATATCCAGGGATTAGCAATTTTAACGCCAATTCTTTTGGTTGCCTGTTTCAGATAACGCATC
This sequence comes from uncultured Anaerolinea sp., assembly GCA_964568115.1. Lineage (GTDB taxonomy): Bacteria > Chloroflexota > Anaerolineae > Anaerolineales > Villigracilaceae > Defluviilinea. The sequence continues at coordinate 24,276 of CAZMQE010000005.1, read as the reverse complement.
CCGTACCAGCAAAATCGGATGCAAGGCGTCTACATTTACGCCCTGATGGATCTGCATCCTGCAGGCTGCTCCAGTGGAGATAATCTCCACACTATTCTCCGTGTTCCACTCCCTGATTTTCGGAAACAACTTCAACTCACCCACCTGCATCGAAAGAGCATAATGCTCGGCTTCATAACCAAACGTCCCTGCCATGCCGCAGCAGCCAGCGTCGATCAACTCCACGTCGTAGCCGCACTGACGTAACAATTCAACTGTGGCGTTAGTGCCATTTGGCAAACCATCTGAGGCAAGTCCCTCTGCGCGTTGATGGCAATGCGGTTGAAATTTTATCTTTTGTTCTTGCCCCTCCACCGGGTTACGTTTACGCAATGCAGAAAACTTTTCGGAGCGCAAAAGGTATTCGTCCAGCAGCCAGGTTCGGGCGACGCGTGAAGCGATCTCATCCTTGCGTTCAGGGAGCAGATCCAGATAGTCGTGTTTGAGTGTATAAATTTCAGGAGGTTCAATACCGACGATCGCCGCTTCATTCTGCGGGTCAAGCTGCTTCAACGCATCGAGCATTTTCCCAGCGTGACGTTTCGCCGCTTCGAGAAAACCTTTCGAAAGCAACGCCGCACCCGCGCCAA
>CAZMQE010000005.1:21116-23547 GCA_964568115.1 uncultured Anaerolinea sp. | reverse complement strand
TTCAACTTCGCCATATCCACGCCGCTCGGGCATTCTGCCTTACAGCCTTTGCAGGCAAGGCATAGATCGAGGGCTTGAGCTACAGCATTTTCGACGCCTGCACTTGCGTGCGGTGCAAGTGTTTCAGATTTACGATTGCCGATTGTTGAAGGCACCGAAATAAACATACGCAGAAGATTTGCCCGTCCGCGCGTGGAATTTTGTTCCTCACGCGTAGCTTGATACGAAGGGCACATCACCCCGTTATCTTTCCTGCACACACCCTGACCATTACACTGCTCGATCGCGGTGACAAGACTTCCATTGCGCGAAAAATCCAAAACAGGCACCCAGGCTTGCGTCGGAGGGCTTTCTTTGTAGCGCAAATTTGAATCCATTTTGGGAGCATCGAACATTTTGTTTGGGTTCAGCAAATACTCAGGGTCGGCGGCTTGCTTGAGCATATTCATCGCTTCCATTACATCTGCGCCGTAAGTCCGTTTGAGCCATTCGCCGCGCGCGATGCCATCACCGTGTTCACTGCTCATCGAACCACCGAGACTCAATGTAAGCGCAAGCGTTGCTTCGGCGATCGAACGCATAAACCGCACACCTTCCCCAGTCTTCAGATCCAATACGGGACGAATGTGCAGGCAGCCGCCTGACGCGTGGGCGTAGATGCCGCCGTAGGTCCCATGCGCAGCGAGTATTCTTTCGATCTCGCGCACAAAATCTCCAAGCTGCTCAACCGGGATGGCACAATCTTCAATGAATGCAATTGGGCGCGCGCTTTGCGGGCGCGAATCCAAAATTCCCAACCCCACTTTGCGGATGTTCCAAACCTGATTTTGTTGATCCTTGGTTTGAGCCACGAATACATCATTACGGACCGCTTGAATCTTTTCCAATAGAATCGCAGGCGCATCCCCGCTGAATTCCACAACCAACACAGCCGCTGGGTCGCCACGCAACCAATCCATTTGACGGGCGTAGGCTGGTACGCTGCGAGCCAGGCGCAGAATCATTTGTGGGACTAATTCCACCGCGGAGGGCTGATGGCTCAATAAACGCGGCACATCGTCACAGGCTTCAACAATACTGTCATAAGCAAGGATGCCAAGGACCGTATACTTTGGTTTGGGAACCAGATTCACTTCCATTTTGCGAATGACGGCAAGTGTCCCTTCACTACCAGCGAGCAAATGTGCCAGGTTCCAGGTATCAGGTTTCAGGTTGGCGGGATAAGCGTCTTCCGTCCAACGCGGGGGCGTGGATGGGCTCCAAGGCAACAAATAATTAATTCGATAACCGGCAGAGTTGCGCCATGAAGTTGGAAAGCCTGCCTTTATAGCATCAGAATATTTTTCGCGAATTGTTTGCGCCGTCGAATTAAGCTTTGACTTGCCACCCATTTCCCAAGTTTCAAGTGAGCCATTTGCCAGAAGCACATCTGCTGAAAGTAGATGATCTGCACTCATACCATATAGAATGGAATGTGCGCCAGTTGCGTTGTTCCCAATGACGCCGCCCATGGTAGCACGTTCGGCAGATGCGGGGTCGGGACCAAACATCAAACCATGTTGCGCAGCTGCAAGATTGAGTGTGGCGAGGACTACACCCGGCTCCACGCTGGCGGTCCGCATTTCGGGATTGATGTTTACAATTTGATTCAAGTACCGCGAACAATCGATAATCAGCGCGTGACCTACTGCCTGCCCCGCAAGAGATGTACCTGCACCACGCGGCAATATCGGAATCTTATATTTTGCAGCAAGTTCAACCGCAGCGATCAAGTCATCCTGCGTGCGCGGCAAGACAACGCCAGTCGGTTCAATCTGATAGATGCTTGCATCAGTGCTATATAGAGTTCTTGAAGCAAGGTCGGTACGAATATCCCCCGTAAAGTGCTTGTGCAGTTCGTAAAGAAATTCCGTGGGCAAAGACATGCATTGATTTTACCGCTTGTCCCCCACAAAGCAGAACTCCGAGTTTTTGAAAAACTCGGAGTTCTTGTACAGCATGCTTAGTTATTCGCCGGGTTCGCGCTGGTGTAGACCGCAAGCACGTTACCGGTTGGATCTTGAAAGATACCAAACCAACCCATGCCTGGAATTTCAGTTTTTTCACGCAAGACCTTGCCGCCTAATTTTTTCACGTTCTTCAGATCGGCATCAATATCATCGCTGGCAATATAGACCAGTACCTGTCCTGCTGGGTTCTCCTCCGAAACTTCCGGAAAACCGCCGCCACCGCCGCCTGCATCTTCCCACATGGTGTAATTCATTTCGGGCATATGCTGCAACTTCCAGCCAAATAACGACTCGTAAAACTTACCGGCGCCTTCTACGTTCACAGCAGGAATCTCAACATGGACAACATTGCGTTTGGACATCAGATACTCCTTTGGTTAATTGGATAACGATGGTCAAGATTATAGAACGCACGTTCTAAA
>CAZMQE010000005.1:0-21016 GCA_964568115.1 uncultured Anaerolinea sp. | reverse complement strand
GCAAGGACAGGAATCATCGTCGCGGCGCGCAGGGCTGGATATAGTCCTGAAAGCATCCCGATGAACGTGGAAAAGATCAAAGCAAAGACAGGCAACCAGACCGGCGTATACACAGCGACACTGGGCGGTACACCACCTTGCGAACCGGCTTGACCCGCAAGATAGACGATTGCAATAACGTTGATTGCCTGCCCTGCCAGCCAACCGACGATCACGCCGCCCAACCCGCCCAGAAAACCAATACCTGCGGCTTCACCTAAAAAGATCGCCAACACATTGCGGTTGGTCGCGCCGACGGCTTTCATCAAACCGATCTCACGTGTGCGCTCGAGAATGGACATTGCCATGGTGTTGGCAATACCGATCGCGGCAACCAGCAAGGCGATCGCACCAACGCCGCCAAAGATGATCTGCAAGATCTGATAAAAATTATTAATGCCTTGCACAAAGGATTGCGGCGTGAAAGCCTGAAAGCCCATTTCAGTGATCTGTTCAGAGATCGCGAGCACCTGCTCCACATCGCTAACCTTGACGATCACCTGACTATAGCCTTCCTTGTTGTAGTTGATGCGGCGATTCATTGCCCACTCGTTGAGCAGCTTGATCTGTTCGAGCGGCATGTATACCGACCAATCGGATTCACCGCGCGTCTCCTTGAGAACGCCTACCACCCGCAAACTTAAATTCTTGCGAATTTCTTTGCCCTCGGCGTCCCATTTCGAAACGACCATTTGAATCTGCTGGTCCATTAACACTGGTGGTGTTGGTGGGTCCTGCCCAGGGCGCAAAAAGGGATCGTAAAAATTATTCGGTATCATTACGCCAATCACGATCACACCACGCCCCAGGGCAGTTGTGCCTTCAGAGGCTTCGATGCCCAACGCAGATAGATCGTCTGTGCCAATGCCAATGATGTTAACACCCGCTTCCAGTTTTTGAAACTTGAGCATCGCGCCCGTCATAATATATTCACGCGGGATAACGCTTTCCACACCGGGGATGGCGCGCAATTCATCTAGCGCAGAGTTGGTCAGCAGGCGCGGTGCATCAACCGTTCCACCACCACCTTTACCACCGCCGCTTGGACTCATCACTACTTCGCCGCCATACGATGGATTGACTTGAATTTGAGTTAGGTCACCGATACCATAAAGCTGTTCATTCGCACTTTTTTGCAAACCGATCGCCAGCGAAACAAGGATCACCACCGCGGCAGTGCCAATGACCACGCCGATCGCGGTCAATGCCACGCGCGCTTTGCGACGACTCAAATTTCCAAAGATCAAGCGAAGCAGGTCAAATGGTTTCATACAAGCCCGTATTATCCGCCTTTGCCAGGCACAACTGGAACCGTTTCCTGAAGCGGGGCTTCAACACCGCCTCCACCCGGCGCCTGCCAAACGGGCCAGGCACTGTCTAAACCAAGTAATCCTTTGATAAACCGGAAGATCTTATGCAGAGTCGTTTCTTCATCAACAGGGATGAATTCTCCGCCTCCACCGCCATTGATGGATGGATCAGGCGTCGGTTCGATAAAACCTTCCATGACTTCGATCTCCAATGTTTTCGTGATCGTACGAGGCTGATTGAAATCATCGATGTACTCAATCGTGACATCGAGAGTCTGGGGACCGGACTGCTCTGGCGTGAACATGGAATCAAGCGTGAAATAACCGCCCGCATCCAACGACCCGACGAGGCTGGTTCCGTTTTCGATAAACCCACTACTCGCTGACACTTTGATGTTCCCCAACACCGATAAACGCCTGCCGAGATTCACAACCTGAATCGGCAACATGCCAGGTAACCCAACAGAAAATGGATCGGCGGGGCGATAGAAACTTACATCCACATTGGGAAGACTATAAACCAGCAACGTGATCACTTGCTCATCACTGATCACTTCGTTTTTATCATTCAAGTACGAAAAGCTGATCCGCATCGGATAGGCACCCGGAGCTGTATTCACATTGACGATCAGGCTTTGACTTGCTTGAAGCGTTTCACCTGCCGCCAGATCGCCGAGTGATTGCACATTCGAAGCACCGACGGGGGCAAAATTCGCAAAATCACCACCACCGCCTGAAACGCCGCCCGGTTGGGGTGTACCGCCACCTCCGCCGCCGGAACCACCACCGACGATCATGGTAATGCGCTGTGCTTTGGCATTCCCTACATTCTGAACGGTGATCTTCAATGCAAAATGCTCGCCAGGCTGTAACGGGTCAACATCCGCTGTGTAGCTTGAGATCACTAACTGCGAACTTTTCACACCCGTTGGTGTAGCAGTTGGATATACTACGCCGCTGCCAGATCCCCCACCACCACTTACAGGAATAGACAATGTAAACTTATCGGAATATGATGCACCTTTTTCATCATAGTAAGTGACAGTCATATCTATGGTAATAAGCGTCTTCCCAGTCAGGTCTGCAGAAACATAAAACGTCTGACCGACGTCGACTTCATCGTCATAAGCAACCGTACCAAAGGCAGAGACTCCACCAGTTTTTGAAGGCACCAAGTCAGAAGAAGTAAACACAGCTTGACTGTTATAGGCGGTGGCTTGCCCCATATTCTCAACCACCACCTTCAAATTAAATTCTTTGCCGGTCTGCACCTTGCCTACGGCTCTGGATGTCCGCACTACGAATTGAGGACGAGCAAAGGGAGCAGGCGCAGGTGTGGAAGTGGGCGGCGCATTAACAGTTAATACAGCAAAACCATTAGCAGTACCACCAGACATGGAAACCGTTACTGTATAAGAGCCCACAGCGATTCCGGCGGGAACTAAGGCAGTTAATGTTTGAGCATCTACGAACGTTGTGCTTAATGTAGATGTATTCAATAAAATCAAAGCTGTATTATCAAAGCCTGTTCCGGTGACTGTAATTGTGTTGGCAACATTGTTCACAATTGCTGATGGCGTGATCGAAAGCACATCCGCCGCATACACAGGCGAAGCAGGCACAACCGCCATCAACATGGCTAGAATAAGTGTGGAGGGTATCAATCGCGAAAAATTGAATTTCATAGTTCTCCAATTCCCAAAATTAACTACTGCACAGCTTCCAACGCCGCGGATTGATAGTCCGCTTCGCTGACTTGTTTGCCGTCCAGCAAAAAGATCTTGTGCGTCGCAAAACGCATCATACGCGGATCATGCGTCACAACCAAAACAGTCCGACCTGAACGATGCAGATCGGAAAGCAATTGCATCACCACCACCCCACTGGACGTATCAAGGTTGCCGGTCGGTTCGTCAGCGAGGATCAGGCGCGGGTCATTGACCAGTGCCCGGGCAATCGCGACGCGTTGTTGTTGTCCACCAGAAAGCTCGCCAGGCTTATGTTGTCCACGCTCAGCCAAGCCGACCTGTTGAAGAAGTTTCGCGGCACGCTCGATCCGTTGCGCGGAAGAGGTGCCATTGAACTGCATAGGGAAAGCCACATTCTCCATGGCAGACATGCTTGAGATCAGGTTGAAAGATTGAAAGACAAAGCCCATCATGCGGCGTCGGAAAAGCGCCAGCGCATTTTCATCCATCGCCGTTAATTTCTCGCCATCGATCGAGATCTCGCCGGAGGTGGCATGGTCCAGACCGCCCAACAAATAAAGCAACGTACTCTTCCCTGAACCGGAAGGACCCATCACCACCGTGAAGGTATGCGCTTCGATCTCAAGGTTCACACCATCCAACGCGCGGACAACCTGTCCGCCCATTTCATAGTGCTTTTTTAGATCACGAATTTGAATAAAGGGGTTGGACATTTTAGAATGGACGCTGGACAACCGTGCCGCTTAACCCAGAGATCATTGTCCCCAAACCGGCTTGAGCTAAAAGCAGGAGCAAGACCACAACCACAACACCAACCACTGCCTTGCTACGGGTTAAACCATCTGCGATGGAAAAGCCAATGATCAATAAGACGATATTCCAAAACAGGAAAATATCCGTACGTGCCAAAACCTGTGTCATGAAGGCGCTGGTTGCAAAACCAGAAAGCCCCGGACTGGTGATCGCATGACTCGCCGAAAGCATATAAACCATTTGAAGTAGATCACGCAAAGCGAACGGCAAAGTTGCCCACGCCGTGATGTTCAGTGCGCCTTGCATCGAGCCGCGTCCACCCAGGAGAGTGGAACCGAGATGCAATAAACCGCCCAGCACGATCCAGCCCACCCATAATCCGCTCCACGCGCTGACTAGGGGGATCACATACATGAATACCTTGCCCTGCGTAAGCTGCTGGGCTTGCATGTAGTTGTTTTGCATATCGGGCGTCCAATATTGCCAATCGGGCGGTAAAGGGATTTCGCCCATCAGGGCGGCACGGGTTTTGAGATAACCGCTGACCAACACAACCAACAGGGCTGTGAGGCTTAATAGCAGCATGGGGGTAAGCCAGGTGGAACGTGCTTCAGATGCTGTCGCCTGAAAAGTTTGACGTGGTCGCAGTAAAGTAGAAAATACGCGCGCAAAGTCAAACCGACGGACAGGTTGCTGTTGAAGTGTTGTTTCTGCCATGGAAGAATTTCACCTTGTCAAATTTTATTCAAAACGCTGTTTGTGCCCTTGCATTGAGTCGTCAATCGTAGTGATTCTAACACTCTTCGATACACCTGGTTTAAACGTAGAAATGGCTGGGAATGTTCCCAGCCATTTCTACTCATCATAGAGAGTGTTTTTGTGAAATTTTACAACGATTCTGCTTCTGGTTTATCGAAAAAATCATTCACGCCGAATTGCTTTTCAATCAGGTTCAGCAACGCATCTGCCTTTTCCTGAAAGTCTGAACTATTATTTTCCTGCTCCATGTGCGTGATCAGGCGCTCACGAAAGCTCACTTGGGGCATATCAGGCAAAAACGCATCAACTTCCTTAATCTTTTCTTTAGCCTGCTTAACCACTCTCAATGCTTTCGGCAGTGAAACGCTCTCATCGAGCAATTCTCGAAGCAACTTACATTTATACGAATCGCAACCCTTTGGATAATTATGGGAGTCGTAGATCGTACATATTCCATTCCACATGGGACAGGGTTGGGTAAACCCGCGTTGGCGCGGATCGGAACGAATGACATTCAAGCCCAGTTTTTCCAGGGGCGTCAATTCAACGGCTTTAAGGCGCACCCAGGCAAATAAATGCCCGGTACAACACAACCCACAGGCTTTGCATAATGCAGTCGCTTCAGCGGCTTGGGAATATTCGATCTCGGTCATGGCAGTGAACTACAACCCATCAAACAGATCGCGTTGTTGTTTGAAATTTTGACCAACAGGTGGATAGGCGCGCATATAATCTTCTCTTTCACCGAAAAAGCGCGTGATGAATCCCATCAAGCCGCGCCGCATTTGACCGCCGCCTTGCGAGGCATGTTGTACGCTGGCTTGATGTTTGATCTCACTGACCGAACGCAGATCCATGCGGACGTGTACGGGAAAATCCACGATGAGGTCGGTCAGGTCAATGTCACCGTTGCGTCCGAACTTTTTCGGGTCTCTGCCAAACAAGGGCATCAGGCGGACTGCCCATTTGAGAAAGCCGCGTGGAAAAACCTGATAGTAGAGAGCCAGCGGCTTGAAAGGCGAACCAGCTTCGGGGTGGAAAGAGGCGTCGTCTGCTTTTTCGAAGGCAAGCGTTGTCGCGCGTTGAATGTGAATGTGGTCAGGATGTTTATATCCGCCAATGGGATCGAAGGTCAGAACAATATCTGGCTTGAGTTCGCGGATATATTTGACGACACGCCCCGCCACTTCATCGATCGGGTGTGCAACTTGCGCATCGGGATGTTTGTTGTCTTCAGAGCCAGGCATGCCCGAATCGCGATAACCCAAAAAGAAAACTTCTTTGAGCCCCAATATTTTGGCAGCCCGCAGCAACTCGGCTGTGCGCATTTCTGCGGTGTCTTTATAACCTTTCATAAATTCTTCATCGGCTGCACCCACCTCGCCGCGCGTCGCGCAGACGTAATACACATCAAAACCTTTTTGGGCATAGATGGCAAGCGTGCCACCCAAACCAAAAGTTTCATCATCAGGGTGAGCTAACACTGCCAGAATTGTTTTTGTCATACATACTCCTTAATATTTTCCGCAATTAGACGCCGCGAATGCGCACTTCCATACCTGATAAACAGTGCGAGGCACAAGAAGGATCATCTCATGCCTCGCTTCATGACCTGAGTATATTTATTTTAGTAACCTATACACAGAATTGCCAGCATTTGATCGCAGGCTCCACCTGCTGCACCTTTGATCCAGCGACCATCAGCAAATTGATAATCTCCATAGTAACCAGCAACAACGTTGGTGCTATCGGTCCAGTCTGTGCAATCGGCAGTGACTCCATCGACACTGGTTCCATCCGTTTCTACGCCAGACCACCAATAATTACTAATAACACCCGCGCTCGCAAGTGTGGTCAGTATGCTTCCATCCAACAGGTCTGCCCAGTTATTGGCAATGACGACATTGCTTGTGGATCGGATCGGGACACTGGTCGAAATCCCATAATTAGATGGCAAATTGGAGATGTTATCTGCTGCGCTAAAGCCGATAAAAGCGTGATAATTACTAAAGCCTGACGGCAGGTTCAATGCGCAAAATGCGTCAGCGCTGGCGCGATCGACAAGGTCACCAGTAGAAGTTGAACCAGAATCATACAAGACAAGGTAGGTCACTGGTGTGGATGTAGGAGGTGTAGTCGTCAGGTTGGTCGTCGCTGTAGATGTAAGAGGCGTAGTCGTCAGGTTGGGCATCGGTGTATCTGTAGCGGGATCTGGCGGTCTTCGTGTCTTCGTGCTCGTTGGATAGAAACTAATCGGCGCCAAAGTCAAAGTTGGTACCGCGGTTGGACTCGCAGTTAGGGAAGGTAATGATGTCCAGGTTGGGGGGAAGGTTGAAGTGGGATGCAAAGTCGCAGTGTGTAATGTCGCTATGGCAGTTGTTGTGCCAGCCGACACTGCCGTCATCGACGCAGAAAACTCTGCGATCGAGGTATTGATTTGTGCGATCGATAAAGTTGACACTGATTCAGCTGTTGGGTTGTCTGCCCCCATAATTGTCCCAATTGGGTCAAAAGGCGACTCGGAACCAGAAGCAAATTGCGGCTCGATCGTGGGAGCCGAGATGCTTTCCATGTATGCGTTGAAAGGTTCGAGATATTCCGCTGGAATATTCTCACTGATCACTTCTTGAAAATTTTGCGTCAATGGATTGTCAGGAAAAGCGCCAAAGCCACCCGTTGCAATCATGGTAGTCGTGACTGTAACAGTGAAAAAGAAACGAAATCGAGATCGCTTCCGCTTGCGTGGTTGAGAAGGTCGAGAAACAACCATGATGCCTGGGTGTTATAAAGCCAGCTTGAGACCGGCATTGATCATTGCATTGGTTGCCAGCATAAAGAGCCGGGTCTTTTCAGGACCATAATCCATAACTTCTGGCACATATGCATGGATCTCAATGGTTATATATCCAAAGTTCGCCGCCTCTACAATCACCTTGGGTCGATAGCTTTCTCTTTGCTTTTCAAGTTCAGGTGAAAAGCCCGCTACCGCCTTTTCAATGGCAGAGACAGCGACATTTAGATCCTGGGTAACTGGCAGCGGCACTTTTACAACAATTAAGTGTCCCGGTTGGACCGAATAATTAACGATCGTGGCATTGGTCACATCAGAATTGCGAATGTAAATGCGATCGCCCTGAATGCTCTCAAGTGTGGTCAACCAAAGTGTCGTGCTTACCACCTTGCCTTCAAACCCCGCGACCAGCACGAAATCATCGGGCTTGTAGATCCGCGAAAAAAACAAACTCACTCCGGCGACCAGATCGCTGGCTGTTCTTTCAGAGCCAAGCGCAAATGCACCGGTAATGGCAGTCACAAGTATCACCACAAACCCAGCCGCACCAGCTGACTCTAGGATCACCTTAAGAGTCCAAATGATAACAGCCAAGCCCACCAGACTCCCCACGAAACGGCTCCACCCCTTACCGATCGGCTTTATCAGCAACCGACCAACAACCTGTGAAAGTATGAACGCTAGTGCAAACCCACCAAACCCAATGAGAATCGAATTCAAATAGGGTTTTAAAACTACAGAAAGATTTTCCCACACGGAACACCTCCGCCAATTTTTTGTATTATACGACCAAGTTCAATTCTTCAAAAGCTAAACATTGCTCAAACAAGAGTCATCCAGTATGATTTCACAAACAACCAAAGGAGCTTGAATGAAATTCGAAACACTTGCGATCCATGCCGGGCAGGAACCTGATCCCAACAACGGCGCCGTCATGACACCCGTCTATCTCACATCTACATACATGCAAGATGGCGTTGGCAAACCACGCCAGGGCTATGAATATTCGCGCACCATGAATCCCACGCGCAAAGCCCTGCAGGATTGTCTTGCCGCGCTCGAAGGCGGGAACTATGGACTTGCATTCGCATCAGGACTTGCTGCAACCGATACAGTTCTACGTTTACTCAATGCGGATTCACACGTACTGGCAGGCAATGATGTGTACGGCGGCACATTCCGTCTCTTTGACAAAGTGCTGCGCCGCTTCTCTCTCGACTTTACATTTGCTGACACAACCGATCCTGAATCTGTCGCTGAAGCCTTGACTCCCTCCACCCGCCTCGTATGGCTGGAGACGCCAACAAATCCCATGCTGCGGATTACAGATATTCGCGCAGTCGCCGAGATCGTGCACGCACACCCAAACAATCCATTACTTGTCGTAGACAATACTTTCGCCACTCCCTATCTACAACGTCCGCTTGAGTTGGGCGCGGATATCGTCGTCCATTCAATGACCAAATATCTTGGCGGACATTCGGATGTGGTTGGCGGCGCGGTGATCGTCAAAGACAAGGAACTCGCTGATAAACTCTACTTTCTACAAAATGCTGTCGGCGCTGTGATCGGACCTATGGATTCGTTCCTTGTGTTACGCGGCATTAAGACGCTCCCCCTCCGCATGGATCGACACTACGAGAACGCTGCCGCGATCGTAGAATTTTTATCCAATCACCCCAAAGTGGAAAAACTTATTTATCCATTTCATGAAAGCCACCCACAATACAAGGTCGCCAAACAGCAAATGAAAAACGGCGGCGGCATGATCTCATTCCTTATGAAAGGCGGCAAAGAAGCTGCCATCAAAATGGTGGAAGCTACCAAAATATTTACACTGGCAGAATCACTCGGCGGCGTCGAGTCGCTGATCGAAGTCCCTGCCGCCATGACCCATCTCTCAGTCGCTGGCTCACAACTGGACGTGGACCCGTCACTTGTGCGGCTATCTGTGGGAATTGAAAATAAAGAAGATTTGATCGAGGATCTGAAACAGGCATTCGGTTAACTTTGGAGTCAACCAGCTCGTGTACTCTTTAGAGTGTGCTGGTTGGTAAAACGGCAGCAAGCTCCCTGACTCCATATTTGGCTGGTTAAAACAAGAGACCGAGTTTTTGAAACTCGGTCTCTTGTTATTTCGCATGAACTGCGACCAATGTCACATCATCATCCTGTTTAGAGCCATTCTGATAAGTCATCAAGGTGTCAAACAATTGATCGCACCCAACCTGGGCGCTGAAATCCTTCAACTCGGTCATCGTGCTTTTGATGCGCTCCAATCCGAATGGTTCACCTTTCGGATTGCGACAATCCGTCATGCCATCAGTAAACATCATCAACACAGAGCCTTTTGGCATCACGAAACTATATTCATCCAACGCAATATTTTCCCACAACCCCAGCGCCATGCCCGGTTTATGCGGCAATCTCTGAACAGTCCCATCCGCTTCAAGCAAAAGAGGTGGTTCGTGTCCGGCACGGGCATAGGAAAATTCACGTGTGGTCGTATCCAACACACCATATAACGCAGTTACGAACTGGGTCGATTTTTCAAGACGAGTAATATGTTTATTCACCATTCGCAGAACTTCACCGGGCGTAGAGACGTTATCCGCTTCGGCGATGATCAAGGCATGGGCTCGCGCCATAAAGATGGCAGAGGGAACTCCTTTATCAGCCACGTCCCCGATCAAGACACCGAGCTTATTATCGCCCAGCTCAAAGACATCGTAAAAATCACCGCCCACCTGACGGGCAGGCAGAATTCGCCCGCCAAAATCAAAGTCTGGATGAGATGGCAACACATCCGGCAGAATGGATAGCTGAATCTCTGCTGCGACCTTCAATTCGCGTTCCAGGCGTTCTTTTTCGATCAACTGCTCCTGCGCAGCTTTAAGCTCATCAAAGGCTTCTTGTAACTGGCGATTTTTTTCTGTCAAATCACGAAAGGTAGAGATATTTGTATTATCCAATCGCTGGCTTAATACGCTGACCATGGCATTTGCCAATAGCGGATGAGTCTGCAACAGCTCGCCAAAGCGGTTGCGGCTCATGCTCAAGAGCACAACATCGCCGCGTGCACGTGCGCCGGCTGTCCGGCGTCCGCCTGGCATAATGAGTCCCATCTCACCAAAATACTCGCCCTCTCTAAGAACGTTTAGAACCAGTTCATTCCCCGTCCCTGACCCCATATTGATCTCAAGCTCGCCACTCACCATGATAAACAAGTGTTCGGGCACATCCCCTTCACGGAATAGCATATCCCCCGATTTTAAATTAACCACCTCGAGAGCAGCCATCAGGCGATCAAGTTCTTCAGGCGGCAGATCAGAAAAGAGGGGAATACGGGCAAGCAAATTAACGGACATGTTTTTTTGTTCGATTCCTGTTAAATGAGATACACAAACCTATTTTACACGAGAAACGAGATTACTACGCAACCCACATATTAAAGGCGTAGAGCGTTGCCAGCAAGCCCATCAACAGGATACTTAATATTGTCCATGCCCGATCGAACACAGGGTTTTTACCCCAGCGCGCCAATGCAATAAACACGGCAGGCGCACCCAGCACATACCGATGAATACCTTGAGCAGGACCACTGCCCCAGGAAATCAGCACAATCGCGATGCTCAGCCAAGCGATCTCAGGGTGAGTTTTCATCGTAGCCACACAGGCAGCAACCCCAATGAGTAGCCCCAGAAATTCCGTAATATAGTAGGCTGCGTGCTGTGAATTGGTACCTGCGAAGATATCTCTAAAGGCTTCAGACCAGGCGTAAAACGCATACCCCAAAGAAAGAAAACCGCGCCCAAAAAAATTCGTTTCGATGTAGTCAAACGCAAGCCCCAAATAGGAAAATTTCCAGATCAAAAATACAATCACTGGCGAAATGGCAAGTAACGCTCGGGATAGTGGACGCAGGGGAATACCTTCATGAAAGATCTGCCGCCACTCGAGGTCGACATCCACCCACTCGCCTAATCGGATCCAGGAAATCAACATCGGTATGACCAGGGTCACTCCGACGGCTCTGGTCATCGTAGCGCAGACTCCGAGGAGCGCTGCAGCGAGCCAGTGTTTACGCTTGAGCATGGCGAGACAGGCAAAGGTTAAGCCAACGAACAAGCCCTCGGTATAAACCTGGATGAGGAAAAAGCTGGTTGGAAATATGATCAAGTAAAAGGACGTCCGAAGCGCTCCATCTTCCCCGAGGCTGTCGCGTGTCAGATCGAACAATGCCAGCATCCCAAGCAGAGTCCCAAGAGCAGATACCAAAACACCGGCTAATGTAGCTGTGGCAATCTCATTCATGCCCAAGATACTCAAAGGGACTGCAAAAAAGCGGATCATTAATGGATAAAAGGGAAAGAAGGCGTAGCTCAAGGCAATGCTATCGCTAAAGCTCGAACCAGATTGCGAAACCATATGATCTGTCACCGTGGTGGAAATTCCGCGAGGCGTCAAGTGAGGCGCGCGCGGATCGTCATAACCGCCCACCGCTATGGCGAGATAATATTCAGAATCCCAAGCCACCTGGTTGTTCATAAATGGCTCAAGCAGAAAAGGTCGCCCGCGTTGATAATCCTTACTGGCGGTTTCGGTTGTTGTCCAATCCTGTGCGCGATCTGGAAATTGAGGAACGAGACGTGCGGTTGCCAGCGCTTGAAAAGCGATCACAATGACCGCCCAGGCAAACCATGTAAATACGATGATACGAGTTGGTTTCATGTTTTTATTTCTCGATTTGAGTAACAACCATGTCTTGCATAAAGAAGCGTTGAGAGATGAACAGCACAACCACAGGCACCACCATCACCACCAAAGCGCCAACCATCAGTACTTCAGGTGTGAAGAAAAAGCTTTGGCTGCGTTGAACACCAAAGGAAACCATTTGAAGTTTGGGTGAGATCCCAAGATACAGGCTGGATAGCCGCGTCTCATTCCAGATATAAAAGAAATGCAGCAAAGCAACCGTGGTTACAACCGGGATGGACTGCGGCAAAATGACTGAGATCAGAATCCGCAATGGACCGGCTCCATCGAGCATGGCGGCTTCATCCAATTCGCGCGGGATGCTTTTGAAATTCTGACGCAGGAGAAAGATCAGGATCGCGCTCCCAAAGAAATGTGGGACGATCAAAGGCAGCCAGGTACCGATCCAGTTGAGCATGTGTCCACTATAAAGGAAATAAGTTGGCACCAGCGTAATGTTGCTGGGAATCATGATCGTGGCAATGAGCAAAAAGAACAAATACTTACCGCCGGGAATACGGAACCGCGAAAACCCATAAGCCACCGCAATGGATGAAAACAACACCCCGATCTCACTAATGAGCGCAACAATAAGCGTGTTCTTGAACAACATAGGCAATTGAGTTATGGCAAGAAAATCTTTGAAGTTGTTCAGGGTCGGCTTGGTTTCATAGACCGCCTTTAGGGAACGCCAGTTTCCCTGCCAGGTGATCGTGCCGGCATCCGGGTTTTCAGGATCAATGAACTCGCTGGATTGCCTGGATGGCTTATATAACGCCAAATGTTTATCGCCATTTTCAAAAGGAACGTTATAGACGATCAAGTCCTTGCCCTCATACTTGATTTTTACACGCTCAGATGGAAGGATCGGAGCATTCGCATCAAGGAACTGATCGCTCGGTGTCAACGCAGCGATGACCATAAAAGGCAATGGGGAAAGGTAAGCAATGATGAACAGAAACATAAAGAGGTTCAGCATGGCTGTGCCAGTAAAATCCCATAAGCGAAATGTAAGCGTAGAGACGCTATTGTTGCGAGGTGATTTACGATTAAACATTCGCCACCTCATCCCCTTCAGGGAAGTACACCCAGCGGTTCGCAGAGCGGAACAACAGCACCGTGAGGGTCATCATCACAGCGAAAGTAGCCCATGCCAATGTACTGGCATAACCGAGATTCCCACTCCTGAACATCGTCTCATTAATGTAGCTTTCCATGGGAGAAAGGCTGAAGTTCAGAATATACCCGCGATCTAACAGCACCGCCCCACCAAAGGCACCCGTCAGATTCACGACCAGGGTAAAAAAGATCGCAGGCGATACCATCGGCAACGTGATAAAAACAAAACGCGCCAATGGACCGGCACCATCCACGCGCGCCGCTTCATAGATCTCGTTGGGCACACTTTCCATGGCGCCCAGGATAATCATGAAACCCGGTCCAATACTCCACAACGCCATGAACGGCAACAAGAGTCCAAAACCATCAATGGGCGGTAGATCAAAGCGTTGAATAATCAAACGCTGGGCATATTCCAGTGATCCCAGAAAAATAAAGAAAATTGAAGTCGCTGGAATAATGCTGGTCATAAAGATCAGTGTCCGTGAAGTGCGTTTGTTCTTAAGCCTGGCACTGGTAAAGATCGCCGCCAACCCAAGCGCCACGATCATCTCAAGCGGCACTGTCAGCAGAAAGTAACCCAGTGAGCCGAATAAGCTTGAACCAGCATTCGTATCATTGAAAAACTGGACATAGTTCTTCAAACCGATAAATTTTGTCGCGCCAGGTGTTAACATTTTAAAATCAGTTAACGAAAAAATAAACGCCGCCAGGATCGGGAGTGCCTTTAGCAAAATAAACCCGATCAACCAGGGCGAAAGGAACAACAACCCAATCCGAGCTTCCTGCTGAAGGCGAGTACCTCTTGGCGGCTTGATCTTTGATAGCTTCCCCTCTTGCTGAGCAATATCCATTTAATTCTCCTAGAACTCCACAACTTCTTTACCTGCGAGTTTATCCTGTATTCTTTCGATCACCACGTCAAGGTGCTTTTGTTGATGCACAAAATCAAGGTCATCTGATCTCAGGGTGAGGACCGGGCACATGTCAAACGCACCCAGCCAATCGTCATAGAATGAATCGAGCAGGGTCAAATATTCCGGCGTGATGCCGGTCTCCATATTCCGGGCGCGGCGCCGAATCCGATCCATCAACACATTCACCGGCGCCTTGAGATAGATCAACAAATTCGGGCGCGGGATGCCATTCACCGTCAACTCATACAGACGCCGGTAGGCTAGATAATCGCGTTCGCTTAAGTCGCCCATGTGATGTAAAGCGCGGGCAAAAATATGGAAGTCTTCATAAATGCTGCGATCCAGGATCGCCGAGCGCACGTCCCGCGCCGCTTCCAAATATTGCTCGGCACGATGCCCCAAAAAAAAGATCTGCAAGTGAAACGACCACGCGCGCATATCGCCATAAAAATCTGCCAGATACGGGTTATCTGCCACAGATTCATACCCCGTCCGCCAGCCTAGCCGCGCACCGATCCGCTCTGTGAGCGATGTTTTGCCAACTCCAATATTCCCAGCCACTACAATGAGATGCTTGCTCATAAGAAACCTCACCAAATGAAGATAAATGCAGTATAGGTGCAAGAATCAATTTTGTCGAGAGTCTGTGGGACTGGTATAATTTAATTCATCAAGGAGACTTCATAACCGAAATGTTAAAAATAAAAGATACCTCCGGTTGGACCATGTTCATATTTGGAGTGCTTGCGCTTCTTCTCGGGATTTTGGGGTTGCTGCGCCCCGAATTGCTTTTATCTGCCCTCGGCTTTTCTGTGCTTGAACGCGCTGCACGCGCCGCCGGAGATTACACCCTGGTCTTTATGACCGCCTCCTCAATGGCTTCGTTCAATATCGGCGCATATTATATTCTAGCCGCTATGAATGACTTGAAACCATTCTACAAATGGACTGTTCCCTATCGCTGTCTTACCTTCCTTGTGTTTACTACGGTCACACTCATCGGCTTAGCGCCCACGCGTTTCATCCTTGTCGGTGCCTGGGAATTGACCGGTGCCATCGCCACAGGGCTGGCACTGCGCGCTGAAAGCAAAAAGTAGGAGTACACCATGCGCTCAAACTGGATCGAATACAAAGGTAAAAAGATCTTTTATCAGGATTTCTCCAAACACTTCTATAACTCGGCCGCCGTAAAAGCAGAACTAGCTGAGGTGCAAAAAGTTGTCCTGGCGGAGCCGAAAAGTTCAGTGCTCGTGCTGACCGATATGCGCGATACCAATGTCGGAGGTGATCTGCTCCCGGCGATGAATGCTGCATCCGCTGCGACAAAAAATCACGTTCGCAAAACTGCTGTGTTGGGTGTATCGGGCATGAAACGTAAGCTCGCTGATCTGCTTACAGCGCTTACAGGTCAGCCGCTCAAATACTTTGACGATATCGAATTGGCGAAAATCTGGCTCGTTGAAGAAGAAGAATAAGTTACGTAGAACTCCGAGGTTTTTGCAAAAACTTCGGAGTTCTTTTTTGAATGCTATAATCAAAATATCCTTTTATTTAATTAAGCAGGCATCCTCCCGGCGGACCCATGACAGACTTTCTGCATTTTCTAAATACAGCCAGCCCTGATTCGCTGACAAAACTTTCCGGCATTTCCCTGCCTCTGGCTGAGAATCTAATTGCTGCGCGTCCTTTCGAATCTGTGGAAGATTGTTTGAAAGTGCGCGGCATGGGGAAAAATTTACTGGCACGCGCACAGTCCGCTTTTGAAGCCATCGAACCCGAAACCAAGGAAGTCGCCATGGTCCCCGTTGAAGAACAAGTCCCCATGTCCATCGAAAAGGTTCAGCCAGCCGTTGAACCACCAGCACCGGAGCAAAAACCGTCCCTCGGCAGGCGTGTGGGCCAGGTGCTTCTCAATGTTCTGCGTGCTTTATTGCGCCTGATCTTACTTGTCCTTTTAATTGGTGGAATCGGCGCATTGATCTACTACGGAGCGCCTTATATACGCGAAAAATTCATCGCACCGGTAGAGCAAAATGCCGCGCGCGTGAACGAACTTGAGAACGAGATCGCAACGCTGCAAACCCAACTCACTGAACTCAATGATCAATTGAACAAAACAAACGCTCAGATCACTGAAACCAACAGCCGCATTGATGAACTGCAACAATCCGTAGATGCCCATACCGCAGCGCTTGAAAAGCTCTCTGCCATGCAAGTTACGCTCGAAACACAGCTACAAGAAAGCAACGACAAGAACTTATTGGCATTAAAGCATGAAGTCATTCTGACCCGCGCGTTGGACACGCTGGCACGCGCCAGGTTATATCTTGCCCAAAGCAATTTCGGTCTCGCAAAAGAGGACGTTCAATCCGCACGGGATTTGTTGGGTGGGTTAAATACAGAAGCAAAAGATGAAGTCCTTATTCAGGTGATCACACGTCTCGATTTGGCGTTGGGCAACCTGCCTGCTTTCCCGGTGGTTGCCTCCGGTGACCTCGAAATCGCCTGGCAAATTTTGATGACCGGCGAAGCGCTTCCAACGGCAACACCTGAACCTGTCTCAACAGGGACAGTGACACCTGAACCCACAGCGGCAACGACTGCCACTGCAACCGCAACTCCGTAATCCCTAAAACTCCGAGAACAAATCTCGGAGTTCTTTTTATGGATGTTATAATCTCGCAAGTCATCATACTTCAGGAGAATATCCATGGCATACAAAATTAAATTCGGCACGGACGGCTGGCGCGGTGTCATTGCAGATGATTACACCTTCGAAAATCTGCGCCGCGCGGCACAAGGCTTTGCATCTTATCTACTAGAAAAAGGCTATGCGGGCAGATGGGTTGTGGTCGGTCATGACAAGCGCTTCCACTCGGAGAATTTTGCGGCAAGCGTGGCAGAAGTGCTGGCAGGCAATGGACTGAACGTATATCTCACCGACGGCGCGACACCAACTCCTGTGATCGCGTTCGAAGTGGTCAACAAGAAAGCGTGTGGTGCGGTCAATATCACGGCATCTCACAACCCCCCCACGGATAACGGGTTCAAGGTCCGTGACGAGAATGGCGGAGCGATCGACCCCGAAGGGTTGACGAGGATCGAAGCGCTGATCCCAGATTCGGCTGAGGCAGTGAAGCGGATCGACATCCGGGATGGCATGCGCGATAAGAAAATTATCAAGTTTGATGCGAACGAAGCCTATTTCATTCACGTCCAAAAATTCGTGGATATTCAAAAGATCAAAGATGCGGGCTTCACTGTGATGGTGGATGCGATGTGGGGCAACGGCGCGGGTTGGTTCACGCGCTTGCTCGGCGGCGGCAAAACCAAGATCATCGAGATCCATAACGAACGGAATCCTTCTTTCCCTGAAATGAAGCGACCGGAACCGATCCGCCCCAACATTGATGTGGGACTCAAAGCCACAGTCACTAATCATGCGGATGTGTTGCTCATCACCGATGGTGATGCTGACCGTTGCGGCATTGGCGATGAGAATGGCGAGTTCATCAATCAATTGCGCGTGTATGCGTTGCTGGCGTTCTATTTGTTGGAAGTGCGCGGTGAACGCGGCGCGATCGTGAAGACGCTTTCAACAACCGGTATGCTGAACAAACTTGGCAAACTCTATGATGTGCCAGTGTACGAAACCGGTGTGGGCTTCAAGTATGTGGCGCCGAAGATGATGGAAACCGACGCCATGATCGGTGGCGAAGAAAGCGGCGGATACGCCTTCCGCAACAACGTCCCTGAACGCGATGGGATTCTGGCGGGCTTGTACTTCCTCGATTTCATGGTGCGCACGGGCAAGAAGCCCACTGAATTGCTCAAGATGCTTTTCGATAAACTGGGCGGGGAATACTATTACGACCGCGTGGATACGCCTTTCAGCGGCGACCGCAAAACCCGCGAAGACATCATTCTCAATGCCAAACCCCAAACGCTGGGCGGTTTGAAAGTAACCGAGCTTGTCACTGTGGACGGTTTCCAATTCAAAATGGAAGATGGCGGCTGGTTGTTGATCCGCTTTAGCGGCACCGAACCGATCATGCGTGTCTATTGCGAGACCATGCATGAAGATAAAGTCAAAGCGATTCTGGATGACGGGTTGAAAGTAGCTGGCATCAAATAACGGTAATACAAATCTCCGAGATTTCAAAATCTCGGAGATTTTGCTTATAAGGCAGGAATGTTGTATTCGGGACATAATGTACCTGTTTTCTATGAATATGGTCATATGACATCATTGGATGTCACAGTTATAATCTCGAAGCCTTTAGGATTTTAGAGTTTACGATGCTCACCGACACCCACTGCCATTTGGATTACAACAAATTTGACGAAGACCGCGAGGCGGTGATTCAACGCGCCCTTGCTGCTGGTGTTGAACGCATTATGATTCCAGCGCTGGATTATGAATCGAGTCTCGCGGCCATCAAACTGGCAGCGTCACATCCAAATATTTTCGCAGCGGTCGGCTTCCATCCCACGGATTTGGATAAGTGGGAGAAGTCGTCGATTGAGAAATTGCGGAATTTAATTCTGGAGTCCAGCGGCTTGCCGCTGAGACAGCGGGAGCAAGCTCCCGCACTCCAGAGGAAGGTCATCGCCATCGGCGAGATCGGACTCGATTACTACTGGGTCAAAGAAACCGACAAACAAGCCTTTCAACGCGATGTCCTCAAGCAACAGCTTCGACTCGCGCAAGATGTCAACAAGCCCGTCATCATCCACATGCGTGAAGAGAACGACGCGTGGTTCGGGCAGGCATCCACTGACCTGCTAGACATTCTCAGTGAATGGTATCAAGAACTCAGCGCCCAGAATCATCCGCTGAAAGAAAAACCCGGCGTCTTACATTCCTACAATGGCAATCTCGAAACCGCACAAAAAGCGCTGCAACTCAATTTCTATATCGGCGTCACCGGTCCGGTCACGTATAAAAACGCGGAAGAGAAGCGTCAAATCATCCGCCAACTGCCGCTCGATCGGCTGCTCATCGAAACCGATGCGCCCTTCCTTGCCCCGGTCCCGCAGCGCGGCAAACGCAACGAACCTGCATTCGTAGCGCATATTGCTGATAAAATTGCAGAAATTCACATGACAACCCGCGAACAGATCGCCGAGATCACCTCGGCAAACGCTAATCGTCTGTTCGGTTGGGGAGGCTAACGTTTGAGCACGACTACCTTTTTCACTTCGGTACAAGATCAACTTCAATTCGTTGAACAACGGATTCGGGAACAGGCTGGGGAAGACCAACATCCCGACCTGCGTTCTGCGCTGGAACATTTGCTGGCTGCAGGAGGCAAACGCATCAGACCGACCCTCGGCTTGCTCGTCGGAAATATGCTGGGCGCCCCCGAAGACAAACTCATCACCCTCGGCGCCTCCGTAGAGTTGCTCCACACCGCGACTCTGGTCCACGACGACTTGATCGACGGCGCGTTATTGCGCCGTGGCATGCCCACCTTGAACGCACGCTGGTCCCCCGCTGCCACCGTCCTCACTGGCGACTTCCTTTTTGCCCGCGCCGCCAAACTCGCCGCAGAGACCGATTACCTGCCCCTCATGAAATTATTTTCAGAGACCCTCGCCACCATCGTCAACGGCGAATTGACTCAGATGTTCTCCGCACGCGGCGTGATCGAACGCGACAACTACTACAACCGCATCTACGCCAAGACCGCCTCACTCTTTGAAATGTCATCGCTTGCGGCGACCATGGTCGCCACCGAAGATCAGGATGTGCGCGATTCGATGAAAGCCTTCGGCTATGAAGTCGGCATGGCATTCCAGATCGTGGACGATATTCTCGATTTCACCGGCGATCAATCCACCGTTGGCAAGCCCATCGGCTCAGATCTGCTCAACGGACTCGTCACGCTGCCCGCCATCTACTACGCCGAAGAACATCCCGACAACGAAGATGTCCTATCCCTGCCCGATGGCGGCTGGAAAGATACCGAACGCGTTCAACGTCTCGTCGATGGTATCCGCAAGAACGGAGCTGTCGAGAAGGCAATGAACGAGGCACGTCAAGCTGTCAGCCGCGCCCTCAGCACTTTGGAAGATGCACCAGCTTCCCCTGAGCGAGATGCATTGGAAGAGCTGGCGAAGTTCATTGTGGATCGGAAAGTTTAAATCCAGACTTCGGAAGTCTTAAAGACTTCCGAAGTCTATGAGATACCCCATGACCAATCCCCGTAAACCATTCCGTATTAACGTCGGCTTTATTGTCCATGAAGAAATTGGCTACGACCACGAATTTCCTTTTGAGGTCGGCAAGATCGTTATTGACGACCTTGAACTGAGAAATGTTCTCGGCGCAGTTCACGTCGGACGCACCCAGCAGGGACTCGTGGTGCAAGGCAGTTTTGAAGGCGACACCACCGTTGAATGTGTGCGCTGCCTGAAAGATTTCTCAACTCACTTGAATTGGGAAGTCACCGAGTTGTACGCGTTCCACAATAAACCGGTCGATGAAATGGGCTTGATCCTGCCGGAGAGCGCGCAAATTGACCTGGCGCCGATCCTGCGTGAATATGCCCTGCTCGAAGTGCCGATCAAACCGCTCCACGACCCTGAATGCAAAGGCTTGTGCATCGAATGTGGGCAGGACCTGAACCTGGATGATTGCGGTCACAGCCAGGATGAAGGCGATTCGCCCTTCGCAGCTTTGAAGAAATTATTGTAGTAAAATAGGCGCTATGCAATTCAAACCTGACTTCCCAATGGTGCCAATGACCATGTTGATGCCCCCCGCAATGGAGATGTCGAGTCGCGTCTGGATAGCACGTTAGGTTTGTTGTACCTGCCGAAGGTAACGGGCTGTCCATATTGCGGACAGCCTTTTTGTTT
>CAZMQE010000004.1:30883-35989 GCA_964568115.1 uncultured Anaerolinea sp. | reverse complement strand
ACATAACGTCCATTCGTTGCTTCAATGCCCTGATTACTCGCCTTACCCAGCCCCACATTCCCTTCATTTTGGATGATCTTTACTTCCGGATATTTTTCCGCAAGCATTTGCTGACTGCCATCCGTAGAACCATTATCTGCGACAACAACGTCGAAGGTACTTTTCAAGCCGCCTTCATACAAGGATTTTAAACATGGATCGAGATATGCCTTGTTATTCCAGCATACCAACACAATGGACATATCCACGACTTGACTATCGCTTCGCGCTACCCGATTCCTGCTCGCTGTTTCTGGCATCTATTCCTCCCCTCGATATTTTTTGTCCATCTCGGCGATCTCGTCATACGTACCCAGGTCAATATAGGTCCCATGGTCCATGTGAACGCCCTTGAACTTCATGCCTTTTTGAGTGATCGCATCGTTCATGATCTTCGCAAAATCCGAAATGCCCTGTTCGAACACACACTCATGCATATACTCGGTAAACTTCGGACGCCAAACAATACAGCCCCACATTTGGGTCAGGTCAGTCTGCTTAGGCTTATCAACGATCTCAAGGACACGGTGGTCTTGATCCATTTTCACCATGCCGAATTTTTCAGGGCGGTCAGTGGTAAACATGCCCAACAAAACATCATCATCGGGTGAAGCAGCCTCGTAGACACGTTTGAAAATATCGTTCGGTTTCATCAGCGTATCCGCCATGCCAAAGAAAACAGTCTTACCCTTGATCAGATGATAAGCAGAATCCAATGCATGTGCCAACCCCGGTGAGGTGGATTTCGTCTTCCCTTCCACCACTTCCTGCACCACGTAGCTAATATCGCAGCCAAACCGTTGTCCGCTGCCGAAATAGCCCATCAACTGGTGTTTGGTCTCATTCACAACAAAAACAATATGCTTCAAGCCCGCATTCGTAAGGTTATCCACAACGAACTGCGAGATCGGCTTGTAGTGGTTATTACGAATGACCGGATATAACTCTTTGGGATAAGGCAAACCCAACCGCACACCCTTCCCAGCTGCAGGGATTAAACCGATTAATTCTTCCATGAGACCCGCTCCTATATCTAAATGTTATTCATCGAAGCTGCCACTCCCCGGATATTTGAAGAAGCAGGCTTCGGCTGTGCAAGAAATATTTGTTCAATCGTGATCAAGCCCCCAAAGAAAATCCACGGCAAAATGCTGGCACGGACTCCGTTCATACCGATATTATAGGTAAAAGGCAAGACCCAATCCACCAGAAATGCAGCCATTAGGCATCCTACGATACCAGCCAGAACCCCATACGCATACCCACGGGCAAAACCATCCTTCAGCCGGAGGGAAAGATCCCAAGCCAGTCGCCCCACCTCAAATAAGATCCAAAAGAAACACAACAATCCTAGTATGCCGGTTTGGGCGATAATATCCACGAACTGGCTGTGCGAGTTAAATTGAATGTGATAGCCGCGGATCGTAAAAACCTTCGCGTAAAAGTAATAGTTGGCAAATCCCAGCCCAATGATAGGACTGACCCGGCTGATATCCAAAACAACCAACCAGGCATCCACCCGCGTTCCCCAACTATATTGATCTGTTGAGATCAAATCCTGTGCCAAGAAAATACCCACCGCAATGGCAAACGGGATCGCCACAATAGTGAGCTTTTTAAAACGCAATCCAATCAACGCTAGTGCAGCCACCGCCGGGGGAACCCAACCAGACTTCCAATCATTTTGCTGTACCATTGCCACATAAAAGACCAGGGCTACGCACACAATAAGCATACCCCGCATGCGCCAGCCGAGTTCATGGTTGTAAATGATCTGACCCACCAACAAGGCGCTCATCCAGGTCCACAACATACTGTTTGCCACATAACCATTTGTAAATAGCATGTCCCCAATCGGAATCTGAAGGGTTCTGGCGACTACATAGATCATGCTTAAGCCGATAAATGCCCAAAAAACCAGCTTCAACCAAAACATATCCTTGATTAAATTTGGGGTTACAAGCATAACAAGCGGCAACATAATGTAAATGGCGAAACCGCCAATTTGGGCATCAAGTGGAGCCTGATTTGCAAACGGGAACCAGGAAATCTGCCCTACCGCAAATGCAACCACTGAAATCGCCATAAAGTACAGCAGTGGGCGGATAGGGCGGGAATATATGAACTTAAATTCGCGTTTTACCACGAACATATCCAGCACCCAGATGAAGATCAGAAGTAAAATGCCAAGGACAGAGGCATTGACCCCTCCAGGGCCGGCGAAAGGAATAAACATCCCCCCCATTAGAATAAAAATATAAACCAAGTTGGGCTGACGAAAGAAAAAATAAACCCCTACCATACCTATAGGCAGTGCGATCAATGCCACCATAACCAAAGTAGACCCCCAATATGCCGCGCCCATCGCCAAAACAATGACTGCCGCAATAACGCCATATTGAATCCATTGCCGGGGAATCGAAAATTTCCAAGTGAACGAAAAAATTTTCAGGTTGATATCTATATTCATCAGATTCACATCATAAATATTAGTCTGCCTGGGTTAATGCGAAATCGCAATAGGGTGGCAGAATGCATTTTGAAACGCAGGCAGACCAGGATTTGAAAGGCACCGACCAAAGGTCCAGCTTACTTTACGATATGTAATCCATCCACGATCTCGCCAGCAAATCCATTGGACGCTCCGACCCAATAGGAAGTATATGTGCAGGATGTGGTATTGCCAAGAGTACCGGGCGTACAAATAAATATATCTGAACCTGAGCCACTAAGGCCAGGAACTGAGAAGTTACCGGTTGTGGTCAAGTAGATCTTGTTGGTTGCTGCTTCGATCCAAATTCCATTGATTTGTTCGGATGTAGCTTCATTGAGTCCAACGTCTGAACCATCGAAATACAATGCCCAGGTACCCGTGGTGGTTGCTCCCAGTGTTGTGGCAGTGAATACGAGCAAGTCTTCATCGTTGCCAGAAACGCCGGTAACGCCAAATGCGCCGAGTGTGCTGATAACAAGTTTACCATCTGGCGCGAAGCCAATCGCGTCGATATCTTCGGCTGTGGTGGATAAGCCAACATCTGAGCCATCAAAATACCAGGAGAATGTACCGGCGGTGGTTGAGCCAAGCGAGGTTGGCGTGAACCGAATGATATCGGAATCGTCCACCGTACCAAAGGTTCCCACCGCACCATCTGTATCTACACTTAATAGAATCGTGCCATCCGGCATACGGAAGAAGGCGTCAATATCACTGGTAATTCCGACATCTGAACCATCAAAGTACATTGCCCAAGTGCTGTTGGTCTTATTAAAGGACAAAATATCTTCGTCGGCAAAGGCTACAGCACCCGCTGTGCCGTCTGTTGTAGAGCTGAGATAGAGAATCTCAGCAGGCACTGGAGAATTAGTTGGTGACGGGACAATCGTCGGTGTGAATGTTGCGGTTGGTGGTACCGAGGTATTTGTGGGCGTTAAGGTCGGCGTGTAAGTCGCGGTTGAAGGCACCGAGGTGTGTGTAGGTGTAAGGGTTGGTGTAAACGTTGCGGTTGGTTGTACCGGGGTGTTTGTAGGTGTAAAGGTTGCGGTGAACGTTGCTGTTGAGGGCACCGAAGTGTTTGTGGGCGTTAAGGTCGGCGTGAACGTTACAGTTGGCGGCACCGAGGTGTTAGTAGGCGTAAAGGTTGCAGTGAAGGTCGCTGTTGGAGGTACCGAGGTGTTTGTGGGAACAGAAGATACTTCGAATTCATATGCTCCCATATCACAACCACTTCCCTGCGGACGCGTCACGCCACGTTGGTCCGTTGCCTTACAAGCACTATTGAGCCCGCCGGCATCAAGCGCAGAACTGCCAACACCAAGGGCTTTGGTTTGGGTAAAACCGCCATTGTTTGCAAGTACGCCAAGCAATGGATTTGTTGTAATAATATTAGTCCCACCAACAAATCCGCCTTGGATAACACTATCTACGATCGTTGTGCTCCCTGTACCATCACTTGTAATTTCTTCAGAACCGTTGCCCCACAAAATACTGTTATAGATTTTCGGGTTGCTGGAAGCGCCGGCTGCATTTTTGACATTGCGAATAGAGCCGCCAAATCCAGCGGGGGCGGTATTTCCACCAATCGTTACATTCCTCAAGATCGGGTCAGCACCTTCATTCAAAATTGCGCCGCCGCGAATATTAGCGGTATTCCCGCTGAAAGTGACATTTTCCAGGACGGCATTGCTTTTGTTGTTAAACAAGCCAGCGCCGCCATTCGCGATATTTCCACTGAACGTTACGTTGGTTAAGATCGGAATGCTATACTCATCAACAACCTCGTTCAGTACTTGATTGTTCATGCCGCCACCTGCTCCCCCATTTGCAATATTACCAACAAAGGTGACATCAACCAACACCGGGCTGCTGTTCTGAGTAAAAAGCCCTCCGCCGCGTGCGGCAGTGTTCCCGCTAAATATTACTCTGGTCAATGTGGGAGCGGTGTAATTGACACGCAGAGTTTGATTATTTGTGACGGCAAACATCGCACCGCCAGCCCCATTCGTGGAATTGTTACTGAAGATAATATTCGTCAGCGTCGGGCTGCTATTTTCACTGTATAAACCGCCTCCGAAATTTCCGGTTGCGGCATTTGCATTTCCGCCGGTAATGGTAAATCCATCCAAAATGGAAGATGATGAGACGGAAAATGCCGTTAGGACATGATATACATTGTCCGCAATTACTCCCACTGTTCCAATATCGCCACTTAATATTGTGTTATTTGTGGTCGGGTCAAAGTTGCGCTGATTGAGCGCACTTTCTGTTCCTATGAAACCACCATACAAAGCGACTCCGCTTTTTAATGTAAAAGTGGATGTGCGACTATTTCCAGGTGTATAAACTCCCTGCTTAACCCACAGTTCGTCACCTGAGTTAGCCAGGGTGCTCAATGCATATTGCAAATCACAGGGATTTGACCAAGTGGCGCCACAGGAAGAATTGGCGGCACCATTCGTGGCAACTCGATAAATATCCTGCGCAGAGGTTGGAATCGGCGTAAAGGTATTGGTCGGAAAAGAGGTTGGGGTGCTTGTAAATGTTACCGTTGGTAAAGATGTATTTGTTGG
>CAZMQE010000004.1:28905-30783 GCA_964568115.1 uncultured Anaerolinea sp. | reverse complement strand
GTATTTGTTGGGGTAAAAGTGGGCGTACTGGTAAAAGTAAAAGTTGGGATGGGTGTATTAGTAGGCGTCAGAATGGGAATATTGGTAGAAGTAGCTGTGTTGGTAAATACTGGGGCGGGCGTATTCGTAGGACCAGCAGATGCATTTCCGCCACCGAAATTGTCCAAAAGTGCATTTGTCGCATCGGCAAACCATAGCCCAATATACCCGCCGCTTGCATAGAGTGCCCATCCCGTAATATTGCGTGATGCCAGCAGCACGCTGTTCTTGTAGACTTCCACGGTGCCATTCGCAAGAGCACGAGCGCCAAATTGATCGCCATTGACAAAGATGACCGGGATGTTCGCACCGCGTTGTACCCAGCCACCCGTAGGATGAAACGTCCATACTTGCACTACGTCAGCATTGGCATCATACAATACCTCAATGACTCCATTTCCATATGACGTATTGCTTTGCGATTTGAGGAGCAGGCTTTGTTCTGGGGCTGCTGCATCAACCTGGGAAAAGGTGACATAGGCTTCCTGATCCGCGCCAAAGGGACCACTACTCCAAAAGGTATAAGTATCAAAGCCACCAGAGATGACATCCAATTGATTCGATGAAATACTGAACGCAGAGGTATAACCGCCCCAATTCGTACCGATCGTGCCGTTACCCCGATCGAAAGTATCAAGCACAGCTGTGGTTGGAAATCCATCTAGAGCAGAAACAGGTGCAGCACCTATCCCAAAAACAAGGATAGAAACCACAAGCACAAGATGAATAATGCCGACGTATCTAATTCTCTGACTAAACATGGAAACTTCTCCTCAACTATAAAGAAAAAATAATGATCGATAAAGTTTGCTCAACAATATTTATCAGGCGCTCCACGCAAAAATACCGCCATCCTAAAATACGGCGCTGAAAACCATCGTTGTATTTTTACCAAAAACTTGACGAGCCAATTCAAAAAAAGTTACAAAAATGCAAACTGGGCTATTTCTCTGTTATCCACCTGATTAAATCAAAAAACTTGGGCATAAGCCCTCCCCAATCATATTTTTCCCTGACCAATTGTCTGGCACTCCTTGCCATTTCTTGGTGTAGATCTTGATCTGTAAGCAATTTTACGACACAGTCCGCATATACACTCGGTACATCCGTCACAAAAAGATGCTTACCCATCTGGATTTCCAATCCCTCGGCACCTTTACTGGTGGCGACCACGGGAGTTCCGATTGCCATTGCTTCGAGAATCTTCAAACGGGTGCCGCCCCCACTCCATAAAGGAGCGATCGCAACCGTAGATGCAGCAATGAGACTTTTAATATCGTCTACATAGCCAGCAAGTGTAATATTATGATTTGATGGCAGCGGCAGGTTGACGTGGTCACCTGTAATGATCAATTCCGCATCGGGAATCTTTTCAAGAATTAATGGGAAGACCTCACCAACAAACCAGACCATCGCTTCATAATTAGTATGATAACGAAACGAACCTGTAAAAACCAACGTATTGGGTTTAACTCCCACGCGAATATCCTTATAATCATCCACATTCATACAATTGGGAATCACCTGGATATTTTTAACGTGCCGAAAATTTTTAGCGATTAATTCCCGTTCCTGTTCAGAGACCACCGTGACCGCCCGAAAAGATCTGAGGAGTTGGGCAAGATATAGGCGGAGCTTGAACCAGGTAAAGGCGTGGCGGAGGCGTTGCACTTTATCCACAGATGTATTTGCCTGCCCATAGATCAATCCGATTTCGATCTCTTCGAACAAAGCCGGGATGTTCTGAAAATAAGGATAATAAGCCGCCATTTGCAACTGAGATGCGATCACCACATCATATTTCTGTTTGCTCAAAGTCTGCGTGATCGCCTGCGCCAT
>CAZMQE010000004.1:25817-28805 GCA_964568115.1 uncultured Anaerolinea sp. | reverse complement strand
GAACCATTGTTGGTTGGGTATGGAAACCAGCGTGAAAGAAAAAGGATTTTCATCGCTTAGATAAGTGCCTGCAAATATGCTTCGATCTCATTTGTCATGCGCTGAAGATCGAATTGATGGATGGCGGTTTCTCGTCCTGCTTTTGCCAATTGTTCGCGCAACGCAGGCGTTTCGATCAATCTTCGCAATTGTTGAGCCAGGCTGCTTGGATCATCCGGCGCAAAGGTCAAGGCATTTTCGTTCGCGCTCAGGATCTCCGCTGCCCCGCCGACAGGTGTGCCCACTACGGTCAACCCGGAAGCCATCGCCTCCACAATCACCCTGCCAAATGGTTCGGGCCAGATCGAAGTGAACAGAAAAATATCAAACTGTTGATACAGGGCAGGTAAAGTCTCTTTTGGCTGAGCCGGGACAAAGGTCACGAAAGAAGCGACATTTTCCTGCGTCGCAAGTTGACGCAAGTACGCCTCATACTCTGGTTCCCCATTCCCAACAATGGTCAACTTTATGCCTTTGAAGCCATAGTCACGCACAAGAGTCCCAACCACTTGAATGGCAGTATGAACGCCTTTCTCCTGCGACAAACGCCCGACATACAACAGAGACAATCCATCGCCATGTTTTTGATTACTATTCACATATGGTTTTGTGTCAATTGCGCCATACACGATCTTTGCATGGGTCGGCACGATCCCTTTTTGCTTGAATTCATTCTGCATGAAAATAGAGGGGAAAAGCACATGTCCCAATTTAATATCAGGTCGCTTTTCACGGGCAAGAATGGCTTGTGCAAACGGCTTCAACAACAATTTTGGCAGCCCGGTCAAAAGACTGCGCGGCGGAGCATTCCAATAATTCTCAAATTGATTGGGGAGTGTGGGCCAATAATCACCCATGTAATACATAACCCGCCCTGCCATGTGCTTCTCGATCAGCACAGGAATGGAATAGTGCAAATTCCACATCCCCCATATCAATACAACATCCGGTTTGAACTGCTCGATGAACTTCTTTATATAATGCAAGTTCTCCTGTTCGCGTTTTTTACGATGAGTAAAAAACTGAAAGGCGTTCTTTATTGAAGCTAATTCCATTTCCAAATGCAGGGATCGATGCACCCAGACAGGGTCTGGGGTCTGCAAACTGGATTTGCCATAGTTGCTGGTAATAACTTCGACAGCATGTCCCTTACTTCTTAAACCATCCAATACTTCCTGACACCACTGTTCATATCCACCGCGGCTGGCAGGCGGGTAAAAATTGGAAAGAAATAAGACTCGCATATTAGGCTTAAGCAGCAAGGCGGTGGCGGAAATTCTTCAAGAAATCAACGAGCTTGGGACTCATCAAAGATTTTAGCCAGCGACTGGTCAGTTCGCGATTGAAAAGATACTTGAAATCAGTAAATACAGCACGCGCAAAAAACCAACGGGATTCTCGGAACTCACGCGTTCCATATGCCAGCATGCCTAAAGCGAAATACGCCTTGGCAGAAGCTGCACGTTCAAGCAGCCTCACATCTTTTCCCGTTCTGGAATCCGAGAACAAACTAGTCATCATCAATAGGAGGGGTACACTATTTCGTTTCACATTCAAGGATGCCAGATCGCCCATCGAGCCTTTGGGCTGGTCGCCGCATCCCAATTGATAAAAAGTATCCAACTCCGTCAATAAAACTGGATATATATTTGCTAATTTTTGGAAACATTCATAAGCGCGGTCTGTATTTCCATACTGGAGATATTCTACACACGAGCCCAGATAAGCCCGACCATACGCGCGATGTGCTACTGAAGAACCATTTCCAACCGGTTCATCGCCCACATGTTTCTTCAAAACCGCCAGCCGATAGGTCAACATCCGCTGCGGATCTGTAGACATGCTGCCTGGCAGGATGCGATGACGGGTTAAGATATTAGGCGAATGGACGATCTTATATTTTTTTGTCACCCGCAGCCACACATCCCAATCTTCACAGGCGCGTAGTGTTTCGTCAAAAAGTCCCACATTGTCATATACATAGCGGCGCAAAAAGATCGATTCGGGCACAAAGAAATTCCCATCCAGCAGGGCATCATAAAGCTTATCGTGATCAACCGGGCGTGCTTCGATCTGTGGCAGGAGGTTATTCTTATGATCGACGAACTGATAACCACAATAGACCCCGTCTGCATCGGGGTTTTCCTGCAGGGTCACCACGAGTGTGCTTAAAAAAATCGATTCATACATATCGTCCGCATCCAGCACTCCGATCAAAACACCTTTTGAAGCCTTGATCCCGGTGTTGCGGGCAGCAGATAAACCGGCATTCTTTTGATGAATATATTGCACCTTATCACCAAATTGAGTGATCACGTCACGACTATTATCGGTCGAACCGTCATCAACCACGATGATCTCAAAGTTACGATACTCCTGGGTCAAAACGCTCCAAATCGCATCACCAACATATTGGGCATGGTTGTAATTCGGGATAATGATACTTACCAAAGGGTCTTGTTCAACGGGCTTTTGCATGAACCTTCTCCAAATATTTTTCGATCTCGCTTACCATGGTATTGATATCAAAGCGTTCTTTGGCTGTCCGCACGCCGCCATTCGCAAGAACACGCTGCATTTGCGGATTAGCAAGTAAATATTTTATTTGCTTTGCCAGATCAACAGCATCACCTGCCTGGAACAGCAACCCATTCTCACCGTGGACAATCGTCTCTGCGGTGCCGCCATTTGCCGAACCGATCACCACCATCCCACACGCCAGCCCCTCTTGCATGATACGCGCCAACGGCTCAGCCCAAATGGACGGTAACAGCAAGGCATCGAACTTCCCTAAAAACCCCGGCAATTCAGAACGCTGGATCGGAGATTGGAACGTGACAAAATCAGATAACTGATATTGCCTCACCAGACTCCGCAGACGTTCAGCATATTGCTCATGCCCCTTGCCCAGGATCGTGAGATGCACCCGGCTCCGCTCCTCAGCCGACA
>CAZMQE010000004.1:24020-25717 GCA_964568115.1 uncultured Anaerolinea sp. | reverse complement strand
AGATGTCGCTGGCGCATCCCAAAACTGCTGATGCATGTTCGCCTCGATGGGCCAAGGATTCGCCAGGTAATACACAACCCGCGAACCTAATAGCTTCTCCGCTTCGTATGCCAAACTATTGGACATATTCCACATGCCCCAAATAAAAACAATATCCGGCTTTTGGGTGGTAACCAAACTCCGCAGATGTTCCAGATTGCGTTGTTTTCTTTGTGGATAAGACCATGCATCTTTCATTTTGTAGAACTGCAAGTCACCTTCCAACGACAGCAGACGATAAATATTTCCCTCGGTGATCTCGCGGTCATAACCATACGTACTGGTCAACACAGAGACATCATGTCCGCGTTTCGCCAGACCTTCCACAGCTTCCATACACAAGGTCTCGTATCCGCCGATCACATGCGGCGGGTATAAATTTGAAAGAAATAAGATCTTCATCGGTTATGGCTCATCGAAGTATTTTTTACGCTCTCAAACACAGTTTCAAGCTGTGAAAAATACTGCTCCCAGGAATGATTTTTTACCGCAGTTTCTCTGGCTCGCTGACCCAATCGTAAGCGCAATTCAGGGTCAGAGATCAGTTTGTTGATGGCACTTGCCATTGCATCCGCATCACCTGCAGGGACAAGCAAGCCATTTTCATTATCCTTCACCACGTTTGCGATCTGCCCCATGGCAGAAGCAACCACCGCCTTGCCTGACGCCATATACTCAAACAATTTCATCGGCGATAACCACATTGTCTGCTTCATCACCGGCACAGGCACCACCGCAATATCCGCCGCGTTCACGAACTGCGAGACTTCGGCGTGTGTGACATGACCCGTGAACTGCGTAGCATGCTCCACGCCCAGATCTTTGGCGTATTGCATCATTTTCTCGCGCTCCGTCCCGTCCCCCACTAACACAAGACGCGCCTGTGAATTTGACTTCAAGACGAGTGCAAAGGCATTTAGCAACGTGACAATATCATGCCACTGATAAAAACTGCCCACGAACACCAACAGCGGCTCCGTTGTCAGCTTGAGAGAGGCTCGGGTTTCAGCACGCAGGTTCGGGTTCGGTTGGAAGCGGTGAATATCCACAGCATTGGGCAGAACTACGATCTTATCCGCTGGCACGTCCCACTTCGTCATCAAATGATTTTTTGCAGGTTCAGAAACACAAATGATACGCTGAGCCGCAGCCAGATTTTCACGCAGCAAGTTGCGGGCACGCCACAGCAGCCAGCCGGTCAGCGGCTTGCCCATAAATTCCAACTCAGCGATCTGATCGGCATCAAAAAAAATAATGTAAGGCAGCGTAAGTTTTTTACAAGCCTGCGCCACACCCACGTTATATAGTGCATTGCGTTCATACACCAGTTCATGCCCGGGCAGAAGTTGAAGACAGGCATCATAACGACGCTGATTCGAAAAATAATTCAGGTATGGAATGCGCAGAATCTGTTGCAGCTTCCAAACGATCTTGCTGAACAAACTGAACCAGCCGCTGGCAGTCCATGTTCGCGGCGCAAGCGCCAGTTCATCCATATCACGCGCATAGACCGTATGCTCAAGATCGCGCGGCGCGATATAGGTGAGGGCATGTCCACGCGCGCGCAAACCTTCAGCGATATAACGCTGCTGAATGTGCGCCGCATCTTTCGGATTGCCGCCACGCATCTCATCGATCCAATGTTGATCGGGTAAACA
>CAZMQE010000004.1:22020-23920 GCA_964568115.1 uncultured Anaerolinea sp. | reverse complement strand
ATGGGGCAACCATACGCCATCGCTTCCACCACACTCAAAGGCTGACCTTCCAAAATGGATGACATCAAAAAGATATCGGTCCCTGCCATGATGCGGGAAAGTTCTTCACGATTTGTAAAAGCGCCCACAAAGATTCTTTCACCATCCAGCCCCAGTGTTTTCGCTTTGGCTAGTAATTCTTCGCGAAGTTCACCTTCGCCATAGACCTTGAACTCAACATTGGGATGAGTCTTTTTTACCAATGCCGCAGTATCCAAAAGATAGGTAAGCCCCTTGGTGACATATAACCGCGCGACCGTTGTAATGGTAAATGGTTTGTCAGGCTGTCGTTCAGACTCTTTTTTCCAGCCTGAGGCAAAAGGATCGGGCAAAAGCGGTCCACGCACGACGATGGGTTGCGTCACCAGACACACATCTCGCAAGCCTTCCGCGCTTTTTTCAGAGACGGCAATGACACGGTCTGCCAGGTTGATACTGTGTTCAAATCCCTTCCACCAATTGAATTGCGGATCGGGGGTCTGGTGCTCTTCATATACAACCGGAATTTGTTTTGCATGTGCCCATTCGATCGCAAACAGCAAAGTCGTGGTGTACCCCTGAATGTGATAAATATCCGCTCGCCAGCGCCTCTGCCATGTATTCAACAAAAATCGTCCCAAACTTTTCCGATAATCATGCCCCAGCACGCCATCCATGATCTTCCCTTTGAGGAAGTTATAGGCACTTGTCCAAGAATCCTTGAAGGAACGGCGCTTGAGCAAAGCCAAGGCAAGACCCAACACCAAGGTCAATGGACTCATTAATATCATGATCCCGCGCAAAACCTTCTCTTTGGTATCCCAATCAGAGGCAAGTTTCGAGATCCATTGCGACGGCTGTACCAGTGGAATGTTATTCGCCTTGAGCCTGAGTGCATATTGATTCTCCGGAGCGACCCAGGCGCAGGATACATAGCTGAGCTCATGTCCCTGTTGTTTGAGTCCGATCGCCAGGTTCACGGCATATTCTTCCAAGCCGCCAAACTCCTGCATGTCATAACCGATCATGCCAATTCTCATCGCAACCCCTTCACCAACGAACGCAAAAAGATGGAGAACACACCGCGATTGGTTAAATAGGATCGATCTCTGCGCCAAGCCTGCAAAACTTTACCCGGGACTTTTTTATATTCACCCAGGCTATAATTTTCAAAGGCGCGGTTGACCAGATACGAACCTTCCAATTTGTCCCCGCCGCGATTTGTCAATTGATTCAAGAAAGGACGCAGATTCGAGAGTGCCTTGAGTGTTGCATCTGACCCGCGTTCGTGTTCAAAGCCGAGTAGATGATAGGTTGTGTGTTGCAGCAACGCACCATCTACAACCGCTTTCAATTCAGCCGCGCGTTTGAAATAGGCACGCCCCTGCTCCACCCGATCCCAGATCACCGCACGGATGCCCTTCCACAAAATGCCACGTTGCACCGCCCAGCTATATTGGGCGGAAAGGTACGCAAAATCCTGCGGCAGTTGGGCAAACATATTTTTCAACATTGTTTCATGATCGGCACTGTCATCAGTGATCAATTCAGATAGCAGGAATTCAACCAATTCACACGGATCGCCTTCCACCACCGCTGGATCGAGTTCAACAAGTTTACGCAAATATTTCTGAGCGATCTCGGTTTCATTCTGCATCAACGCCAGCGAGACGATCACCATCATGTGATGTTTGATCGCCTTCTGCCCGAGCGCTTTCGCGTCTGCGGGGCACCGTGGATCGGCAAATATGGCATTCAGTGTGCGCTCGACATCGTTCAGGCGTCCTTCCAGATTTTTACGTCCACGCCCGGAATGGTAACGGCGATGATTAAGGACACGATCAATCCCGGCAAATTGACAGCCCGCCAGCGCAAGGCGGCA
>CAZMQE010000004.1:2060-21920 GCA_964568115.1 uncultured Anaerolinea sp. | reverse complement strand
TTGCGAGTTGCCGGGAGACGCAGGTTCTTTTCATGGACGATATACTTGATGCGCGGGTCAATAAATTGCCGCATCACTTCATCCGTGTTATCGGTGGACAGGTCATTGACTACAATGATCTCAAAGTTTTGATAGGTCTGATTTAAGACGCTGTGAAGCGTCTCAGGCAGGAACTCAGCCTGGTTGTATGCGGGGATGATGACACTGACAAGCGGTGAAGGCATGAAATTTAGATAATATCCGCAAATTGGTATTCGACACGCTTGAAGAACCAATAGCCGATTACGAGGATTACCAATGAAACGACCGCCGCGGGGAGAAGATAATCACCCGGCACGCTGTTGTAGATCATCACATCACGATACGCCGCAATGATCCCCGCCATGGGGTTGAGAAAATATAGCCACTGCCATTTCTCCGGCACGAGCGAGATCGGGTAAAGGATCGGCGACGCATAAAACCAAATCTGGATAACCAGGCGGAGCAGCGGATCGACGTCGCGGTAGAAAACGTTGAGGGCGGCTGCACCAATTCCAAGTCCAAGCATGAGCGCGAGTTGGATGAGGAAAATGACCGGGAGGTAGAGCAGTCCCAGCGGTGAAACCTGAATCCCATACATGACCACAAGGATCACCAGCAAAATGAGGGCAATGCCAAAATCTGCAAGGCGGGCAAGCAGGGCGGAAATTGGCAGCGCCTCACGCTGAAAATAAATCTTGCCAACGAGGTTCATGTTTTGTACCAAAGACATCGCCATATCGGTGACAGAGGTGGAGAGCAGCGTCCACGGTACGACGGCGGCATACGAAAAAAGAATATAAGGCACGCCGCCGGTATCCACGGGCACGATGCGGGTGAAGACCACAGCGAAAATGGCAACGCTCGCCACGGGTTGAACGATCGCCCAGAACCAGCCGAGCGCAGATTGTTGATAGCGACCACGCAGGGTGCGCACCGTCCATGCCCAGATGAGGTCGCGGGTCTTGAGAAGCTGTTGTGCTTGAGTGATCATCATGCTTGAATGCCTTTGCTTTCAACAGGGTTCGATATCATCACTTGATTCCATGTGCGTTTGGGTTCAAAGACGCTGGCATAGGCTTCGCGTCCCGTTGTGCGGTTCTTGACCTCAAACCAGTCAGAGGCACCATTGGCAGTACCATCTGAATCGTCGGCATTCATCATCCAGGCAATCGCGTAATACATGCCGCCGAACAATTGATTAGCTTCCAGTTTAACAGAGATGATCCCAGAGCCTTTTTCAAGCGTGACCGGGAACTCATCGAGATGCGTGCGTAACAGACACACCGAGAGACCATCCGAGCGATAAATACGCACGAGCGCATTGGCTTTACCGATATTGCGAAACGCAGTGTAATGAATGCGAATCTCAAGCGGCGCATCGCCATAGGCTTCGGTAACCAAATTACCGTTCGAATCAACCACATCCATTTTCGTGATCTCAACATCGCCGCCCTCCGCCCCATCGGAGAGATTCAACTTTTCCACGCGCTGCTTTTCAAGGATCTGATTATACAGATCGATCACCTCGCCGCTCGTACCGGCATATTCTAACCGTCCATGGTCAATATACAACGCACGTTCACATACAGCGCGCACCAAGCCCATGTCATGCGAAACAAAGATCAAACTCGTCCCATTGTGTAACAACGTCTTGATCCGGTCAATACATTTCTGTCGGAACGAAGCATCACCCACTGCCAACACTTCATCCACAAGCAAAATATCCGGCTCGATGCAGGAAGCCACCGCAAACCCCAGGCGCACTGTCATACCCGAAGAGTAACGCTTCACGGGCGTATCAATAAATTCTTCGATCTCCGAAAATGCCACGATCTCATCGAATCTTTTTTGGATGTCTTTGTACGTCAGCCCCAGGATCGTGCCGTTGAGAAAGATATTTTCACGCCCGGTCAGGTCGGGATGAAAACCCGCGCCCAACTCAATGAGAGCTGATAGCTGACCGTCAACCTCCACCCGCCCTGACGTTGGATTCGTGATCTTCGCCAGGAGCTTCAGAATGGTCGATTTACCGGCGCCATTCGGACCGACCAGCGCCAGTGATTGTCCGCGTTCCAGTTCAAAACTGACATCGCGCAACGCCCAATGATATTTTTTATCAGCTGAAAGTTCATCGCCGCGCCTGAGCACCTGTTTTGCCCATTGCGAAAGCACGACAGGCAGGCTGGTGCGCGTCAAACCAAGGTTGTAACGTTTGGTTACATTTTCAAATCGAATTACAGGCGGCATTCAATATTCTCCGAATTCTTCCTAAGTATTAAGCAGCCGATAGGCTAGTGTTTGAACAGATTGTAACTTACGCAGCGGCTGGATATCTTCAGCGCTATGCATGATTGTTTGATAGGCAATATCCAGTTGTTTTACATCCAACCACGCGCTCAATATATCTCTATTTTCGAATATGGGCCATAGTGCAGCTCGGCCGGTATGCTGCAGACTGGCAATATCCAGGCGGAGTGGCACTTCTTCGAAACCGGCGAATGGTCCCAAATGTAATACAGATGGGAGATACCGCACAATACGTTGTCGTATCAGATAACGCCCAGTTCGAATGAATGGCTCATTAGCATAGGTACCGGGAATGACCGCTACTCTGCCATAGTGACGACGGAATACATCTCCCAACAGACGGCGATTCTCCAGAGCAATTCTGGGAAGTGACATGCAAAACCGGGCGTACTTTCTATTTAGAAATGGGGTGGCAACACCACGCCAATAATCACTCAAGGTTGCTTGAAAAGAGGTGAAAAAACGCTGGCGGGTCCATAACTCAAAAAATAGCGCTTTGAGAAAATGCGAGCCTTTCACAGGTTCAATTTGATTTTTCACTGCATCCGCGATCTCACGCAGTTCATTATCAATTGGGAACTTCACAAGCGCTTTGGTTTCTTTGGTAGTCCAATGTTTATACCATTCCTTTTTATAAACAACACTGCCCTTGTCGAATTGCATCAAACTGCTGCCCGAAAGCACATCTCCGATAAATCCGGAAATGATAGCTTCGCCCGGTGACGATCGAATGGCGTCGAGAAAAGCCATTTGATACATGCCATGGAAATGCATGGAGCTTCCAAACAGATCTGCCCAGCGCGGTGTGTATTGGCTTAAGAAATCGTCAGGCAGATCAATACGCTGCCAGGGAATGCTTAATTGCTTTGCAATTTCATGAGAGAAAACCACATCGGTGGATTTCGGCTCACCCCAGGCATAAGCATACATTTCAATACCCAGGTCTGCTCCCACGGCAGCGATCAGGCGCGAATCCAAACCAGATGATAAGGGTAATATCCAGGATGAGCGGGTTTTTAAAGTTTCCGCTATGGCATCCCGGGATAATTCGTACATCTCATCCACAAGATCATCCCAGCTTGTTTCCCAACGATCCTGGCTGGGTTGCACGGTCTTCAATGGTTTCACCTGAAAATCTGTATCACTCCAGACTGTCATCGAATCAGGTGGGACAGTTTTCATGTTTTTGTACAATGTCCAATCCGAGATAAAGTGGCCATTGATCAAAAGGGAAACCAGACCTGGCAGAAAGAAATCATCAGAGGTGTACCCGGCTCCAGCCACAGTAACAGGCTCAAGCGTGGAGGCGAGGCGTCCGCTTTCTACTTTTGCATGATAGACGGGCAGACTGCCCAGCCAGTCGTTCCACATTGTCCAACACTTTCCATCTGCACTGATCCAAAGCAGGATGACGCGTCCATCCCAGGGGAATTCAAATTGCTCCACAACAGCGGGCTGCAGTAGAGAATTTTGCAGTGTCGGCCAGTGGATTTCGCCCAGAGGTGAACCGACCACGGCAATGAGCGACCCATCTGGCAGGAAGTGAAAACACTCGCTCAAGTTATTATGTCCCCACAATACAAGGCGCGTTTCGCCGATCAGCAAGGTTTTGTGATCAAGGTGCGCAAAATGGGATAGCGCACGAACACGTGCGGTATCAACGGCTTGGAGATTTTGTTCAGGCAAGCCGATGCTCAGGGTAAACCCCACCAAAGAATTCATTACTACAACTTTTCCTGTTATTCTTTCAGTCGATATGCAAGCGTTTGAATGGACTGCAGCTTCCGTAACGGACGAATATCTTCAAGGTTGCTCATGACAGCCTGATAAGTCTGTTCGATTTGGCGAATATCCAACCAATCATGTAATTGATCCCGGGCTTCATGGATGGGCCACAATGCTTTTTGACCGGCAGTTCGCATGCAGAGCATATCCATACGAAGCTGAATGTTACCAACACCGCCCAGTAAACCCCGATGCATTGCTATTGGGATATGGGTAGCAACACGGCGTCTCAGCAAATAGCGACCGGTGACAATAAATGGCTCATTGGCATACGTCCCGGGAATGACCGCCAGCTTGCCATAATAACGCCGAAACACATCACCCAGTAAGCGCCGGTTATCCAACACTGCTCTTGGCAGGGACATGCAAAAGCGGGCATATGCCCGATTCAAAAACGGTGTGGCAACCCCGCGCCAATAATCCGCAAGGGTGGATTGAAAGTATGTAAAGAAACGCTGCCGCCCCCACAATTGAAGGAATTGCAATTTTTGGAAATACGCGCCAGGCACAAGTCCGATCTGTTTCTTGATCTCCTCAGCATTGGCTTCCAGCGCATCATCCACAGAGATATTCATGAGCGTTTTCACTTCCTCGGAGAGCCAGTGCGAATACCATTTATTTTCCAGTTGTTGCTTCCCTGGAACCGAATGATATGAGTTTGCGTCAATTACAGCATCTCCAGCCAGAACATCGCCGATATAGCCAGACAAAACAGGAGCAGAACGCTCATCCTTGATCGCATCCAGGAAACACATTTGATACATGCCATGGAAATGCATTCCGCTTCCAAACCAATCAGCCCAACGTTTGGTGTACTCCAATAGAAAATCCCTGCGCATCGCAATATGCTTCCAGGGCAACCCCAACACTTTGGCAATCTCACGCGAGTACACCACATCCGTGGTATGTGGTTCGCCCCATGCATAGGAATACAGGTTGGCGCCTACATCCGCCCCAACTGCCGCGATCAGACGCGAATCCAAGCCTGAGGATAATGGCAATATCC
This sequence comes from uncultured Anaerolinea sp., assembly GCA_964568115.1. Lineage (GTDB taxonomy): Bacteria > Chloroflexota > Anaerolineae > Anaerolineales > Villigracilaceae > Defluviilinea. Next base: position 16,801 of record CAZMQE010000004.1, on the reverse strand, counting down.
AGGCATCTTGCTGCTTTAGAACATCTGCTATTGACCGGTGGGAAAGTTCATGCATCTCATCCACCAGGTTATCCCAGCTGGTTTCCCAACGCTCCTGGCTTGGCTGCACAGTCCATTTGCGGGTGAAGCGGAATTGTCGACCTTCCCACTTCATCATGCTATCCGGCGGAATCACTTGCATGTCTTTATACAACGACCAATCGCTAAAGAAATGGCCATTGATCAACAACGACATTAAACCTGGCAGGGAAATATCTTTCGGGGAAAATCCGCCTGCTGCAACAACCACAGGTTCGATGGAGGAAGCGACGCGTCCGTCTGCGACCTGGGCATGGAATACCGGAATGCTGCCAAGCCAGTCATTCCAGATCGTCCAACGCTCACCATCGGCGCTGATCAGTAACAATACAACGCGACCATCCCATGGGATTTCAAATTTTTCAAGGTTTTGGTGATTTACTAGTAAATCACCAACCTCGCGTAAAGATGTGCCGCCCAGCGGCGAACCAATCAGTGCCAAGAGGGCACCATCAGGCAGATAGTGAATATGCGCGTTCAATGGTTTACGCCCCCACAATTCAAGCCTTGAGGCGCCAATTTCAATGGATTGGTATTGAAGGTGAGTAAAACAACTTAGAGCTTTCTTCTGAGCAGTGAGTGCAGCTTCATTTTTTTGAGACAACAAATTATAAAACAGGGAAAAACCTATAAATGTATCCATGCTAGTCCTAAATGAAGACAGAGCTGAGGTGGGGAGTTAGCGAACGCGGAAATATTTATACATTAACAATACACCTGCCAGTACGATGACCACTGGGATCATACCAATGATAATTGGATTGGCAGGGTTGGAACCACCACTCAAGTTCTGCCGCTGGCTATCAGTCAGTTTTACGGGCGTTGGGGATTCAGTCGGCGCTACGGGTGTAGTGATAAGAACTGCTTGAGTAGGGTTTAGAGTCATGGGTGAATCTAATGTTGCAAATGGTACGATCGGTAATTCCGGAACATCCAAAACATTGTAGGAGTACCAGATACCGTGTGCTCCTTCCCCGGGGTCTTCACGCCAGACAACCAGCAGAACATTTCCTTGTACGATGATAGACCTAACATCATGAGGGGAGTATGTGGTTACAAAGCGATCAGGGTTTGTCCAGCTACCGTTTTCAAAAATACTATGCCAAATGCCGCCAACAATTGAGTATTTACCATCTACTTCGGTTTCAATACGCTGGACGAACAGAGCATGTGGTCTGCCGGTCCCATCCAGTGCCAGGGAGTGCTCACCACTCCTACCCACATGATAAGGGAATGGGTTGAAGGATTCACTCCATGATTGCCCGCCATTTGTAGAAATAGTAACTCGTTGAACGGGGCGACCATAAGCAACCGGTCTTCCAGTAAAAGGGTTACCACCATTGTACATAATCACAATTTCGCTGCCATTATCAACAATAGAGGGGAAGGATGGACCAAAATAATCAGGATATTCCACCCGACTCTCCAATTCAATGGGTTTTAGCCAATTACCCGAAGTAATATCATAACTAGAAAAATATAGTTCTTCATCTATACCTAGAGCGCTTACTACATTCCAGGCAGCTTGAATCTGGTTTTCGCGCCCGGAAAATAGACGCAGACTATAGGGGGTTAGGTCTGTTGTCTTGGGTGTGAAAAGTTGAAGTGGGTCAGACCAGTCACGCCCGGCATCGGAGGAGCGAACAGCATAAACACCGCTTCCATCAAGGTTGCCACTGTAAATTACGAGCAAATTCCCTTGTTTGTCTCCAGACATGGCAGCTGAGTTTACGCCAGATAAACCAGGTCCAATAAGTGCTGGAGTGGACCAAGCATTCGCAGAATCCGCTGTTTCTACCCGTGCGTATGAGTAATATATATCCGATTTCTGGTTTTCGCCTTGTGCAAATATGACGTGCATGATTCCAGAATCATCCAGGAAAGCACTTAGGAATGTTGCGCTTCCCGAAGACGCCAGCAAAACATCAACGGGACGCGTCCAGCCGCCAGCAAGGCTCCATTTACGATATACAACAGCCCACCTACGGCCTCCGTCATTAATCCATTGGCTAACAAAGGCATGGACTGTTCGATTCTGATCGGCAACTAAAAAAGGAGTAAATGTGTCATCGAGATAACCTGGAACCTTTCGATCAGGGGTCCATTGATATGCAGGTTGAGCATGAGCAGGGATTGAAACCCTGCTAAAAGTAATTGCAAAAACAGCAAGCAAGCTAAATAGAATAATTTTCAATCTCATATTAATTCCATACACATATTCAACATTTCTATTTTTGCGCGCTGGACCTACGCCTAATAAGCAGAAGAAATCCAGCAATTACAGTTACGCCAATAAGGCCAAGACCAACCAAGTTTTTTGATATGCCTTCAGACGGGTCATTGCTTTCAAATAGGATCGCATTATCAATCGTTGGGACTGGTGATACAAGAGGAGGAGCGACTGCGGTCTCAACCGGCAAAGCAGGAGTTGATACTACAGGCGCCGGCACTACTGTACCTGAACCTTGATCGCCAACCCGCTCACGAAAACGCCCAAAACTTATTACCTGGTCTTGAAATGTTCCTGTCACATCATGATATGAAGCTGATAGAGAAACCCCAAGGTAGTCTTTGGTTGTTATTCCTGCAATAACCGAGTAATTTCCATTGCCTTTTAAACTAATTTCTCGGGATGTCTCTGGATTCCAACTGATCCCATCCCATTTCCAATCATAGAGCTTTAATGTATCATCACCTGCTCCAGAAGCAGGTTTTTCAACATTCAATTGAATAAAGGACAATTGTCCATCACCGTTAGTTGCCAGAGTAACAGGAGACGCCATCTCACCTACATCTGTAACATCCAGCACCTTCCCCCAACTGGCACCACCATCTTGAGAAACCTGGGAAAGGTTGGCAACTACCAAGCCATTATCCTCCTGCCAAAGCATATGAATCGTCTGCTCACCATAGGAGACAATATCACTCCATGAGACCGAGCCCTCGCTGATTACCTGAGGGACATTCCAAGAGACGCCGCCATCCTGCGACTGCGAATAGTACATTCCTACCAACTGGTCATTTCTAATTGACTGGCGTGTGAACAATACATGCAAACCGCCTTCGCCGCTTATGGTAATTTTCGGGGCATCAACCTTATCCCACTTGGAAGCAACTCCATCAAATATCTGAACATAAGGCGACCAGCTTAATCCATTATCCGTTGATTGAACCAAATACACGCCCCGGTTTTCATTCAGAGGCACCGCATACACAACAATAATACGTCCCGCAGCATCGACAGCAATATCTGGAGAGCTATTTAGTTGAGACGGTGATGGCAACACTTTGGAGGGAACCCACCCAGAAAGTTTACTGGCTTGCTCCAAATTTGCCCAACTAAACAATAAGTCGCCACTAGTGCCATCCACCCAGGCAAGCAGAACTCTGTTCAACGAATCAATATAAATAGTTAATTGTTTTGGCTCGCCATCCAAATTTCTTATGATCGTCTCAGGTCCGGACCATTCAACTCCATTCCAACGTGAATACAAAATAGACGGCTTGGAACCATCATTACTTAAAGGCGTCTCAACCCAAACAATGTTGATATTTCCTTCTGAGTCTGTAGCTGAAGATAAAAAGGATACTGCCTGTTCATCGATCTTTTGGACAATCGAATTGCCCCATATAGATAGAGGCGCAAACCAATCATCTACGGGGGTCAATGAACGAGATAAAAACCAGACATCGCCTCCATTGGCTTGATCGCAACCTACAACGAACAATTTGTCTTTAAAGATCACATCCTGGCGGCAGCCTAAAAGAATGGCATCATAAGTTAAAGGGTTTGAAAGTGCAGGCAGGCTGGCTTGTGATTGAACCTCACTCCATTGGGCGCCATTCCACGCCAATAGAATCGGATTACCTGTTGTTGCGAGAGCCACGACCACCTTATCTTCTTGTTGAGGTGTCACATATTTAATACCGGATGGACATGTTGTAGCACCGCCAAATAGCGTTAATGCTTCGCCCCAAGTCTTACCACCATCCTCTGACCATTGGCTAAACACTGAACACTTGGAAGCTCCTGGCGCACCAACCTGCCACATGAATAAGACATTCTCACCACCCGCCCAAACACTGCTATTGAAGGGCGTATTATATTTCCCTGAATCATCTGGTCCTTTAAATTGTTGCGCAGCGGACCAAGTTTTCCCTGCATTATCAGAGCTTGCAATGTATATTCGCTTTTGAGGACGATTGTCCCAAGAAACATAAATTTTTTGTTTGGCACCTTGACCCGTAGCCGCCACCCGAACATATGCATCTAGAGCTGTTGTCATCCGAAAATATTCAGAAGTATATAGCTGCTGAGGTCTAGACCAGGTACCCCCAGCAACCGCATGGCGGTAATAAACTCCGGCTTGCGTTGTGCTATCAGTTACATTCTGTATATATGCAATATGTACTTCCCCAAGGGCATCAAGCTCAACATCAAAGCTGGATACATTTTCACTAAGGATGGTCTTCCCCCAGCTCCCAGGATTGCCAAAGTCAGAAGAGGGTGTTCGGCTGTAGTAAAGTGTACCCAACTTATCCACCCAAACTATATGGACCAAACCTCTGGCATCGGCTAAAAGTGTTGGGGGAATATCATCAGGCTGAAACGGGTATGCAACAGATAACGGGGTTGACCATTTTACCCCGTCTACACTTTGAGAATATTTGTATCCATCCACTTCGTCAAGCCAAATGACATGAATTATGCCTTCAGAATCAATAACCATTAATGGAGTGGCTGCAACACCCGAAAGAGACAGGTTAACCGGAGTGGTCCAGCCTGTTTCGGATTGCGCTTTGCCGGTCTGAAAATTCCCAAATAACATCCCCATAACCAACACAAGTGCATATAGAAGACTTAATTGAGATCCATATTTTTTAATCATAAAGAAAATTGCCTCATTAGGGTTGAATCGGTGTCGAATTCATTTTATCGATCATAGTGTAAGCCATTTCAGATAAATCAGCGCGACCCTGGCTTTTCCACCACCAAACATAGGCATCCAATTCATCTTTTGCTTCAGGGATATCTGCCAAAAATAATTGCGCCTTATCCAGTTCGCCAAGCCATATATAACAATAACCAAGAGCTTTGGTTACACCTCGGTGGGCAGGCGCCTGTCGATGAGCCGTTTCAAGGTGTGTGGCCGCTGGCCGAAAATCTCTATTTAGCATGAGCAACAAGCCGAGGCGATAATTAGCTGTCAGATTTTTTGAATCAGATTTGAGCGAAGAAAGAAGCGAAGCGTCCGCTGGCTGTAGTTGTGAAACAATTTCCACGTCTGCCCAGCCGGCATTAGGAAATCCAACTAATTCCACTTTTGCCATTTGCACAGCACCGAGATCTGCATACCAAACGGAGTAAATTTTATTCAGGAGTAGAAACGCGGTCAGGCAAACACCAATCAAGGTCACCAATATTACCGTCTGACGATCCCATTGCTTAATTGATTTTGTCTCAGCATGGCTCTCGCGTTTTACAATGACTGAAATGCCAGCTAAAAATAGGGCGAGAACAGCACCAGCCTGATTGTATAAATAATCATCTACCATTCCATGAATTATCGCGACCACCAGGGCAAACAAAACAAGCCAGTTGAATAACTGCAATTCTTTGGAAGCGGGCTTTGCAATTGCATGTGACACGAACCAAACACTCGCCAGAAAAATGATCAAAAAGGACAAGCCGCCTAGATACCCTTGCTCAATCGCCACATCCAAAAACAGGTTATGGCTGTTTGGAACATTGAAATAGGGAATTCCAAGAATATATTGGGAATACAAACCTGGGAATGCCCCCAAACCACCACCTGTGATCGGGAAGTCATTTAGGATAAATAAGCTGCGCTCAAATAATTCAGCGCGGCTTCCAGTACCAAAAAAGTATTCAGTTGAAAATATGCCGCCTGAATTAGCAGGACCCATGTATAAAACAGCTACGACAACACACAAATAGATCAAAACAATGGATGGAAATACCGCTGCTTTCCCAAGCAGGAGGTTGATCCTGCGCAAATTAATGAATCTCCAAATAAGCCATACACCAAGCGCGCCTAAAATTGCCATCCATATTCCACGTGAGGTTGCCATGAAAATAGCAAACAAAGCTATAGCCGCGCCAATTGAAATTAGGGCAAGCATAAGGATCGGCGGGCTTTTGGTTTTCCGAAGTTCCATTAATGGGAAGAGTATGAAGGGGGTTGTGATTGCGGCAAGCCCAGCCACATAATTAGGGTGAATTGAGGTCCACGCGAATTTTGGTCTAACACTGACAATCCACTGTCCGATGATATTTGCTATTTGCAGTTTGCGGGGAGCACCTATAAAGTCATATGCCAGTATATAGTGTATAGATACACCAACCCCTATACAAAAAAGGATGGTACAAACCCACACAAGATTTTCTTTTGGCTGAGCACTCAAGGCGTAATAAAGGAGAATGCCTGTGGCAATAAACCAGAGCTTGCTCCAGGCAGTTGCCTGGTCATAAGCAGCCCAATAACCAACAATGGCAGTGAGAAAAAAAATCACCACCAGTCCATCCAACTGTGTCTTTTGGAACGGGGGTTTTCCGCCAACCAATCTGAATATTGCAGGAAGCAGGGCGGCCAGGAAAAACCAGAATCCCCATTCTGGTTTTAACATCCCGACCGCCCCACTAACAAGTACAAGAATCAGATCAACAAGCGCAAAACGTCGATCATTGACAAGTTGACGCAAGGCAAAATTTCCTTCGCGGAGGGCAGAGTTAGCTTGCCCCACCCACTGGCGCACCTGAATCGGACGACGCCCAGAAAATATGTTGTATACCAACATTGAGCGCGGTCTTCATGGTTGACCAATCGTATAACAACATCTTTAGATATGTGAATGCTGGGCCTGGTCGGAAAGCCCATTCACGGAAGGCGCGCTTCTGCCAGTACAGCAAGCGTTCAGCAGGCATGTCCGGATAATCCAGCACGGTGCCTTTATCCATATCTACTTGTTCCCAACGTGTGCCGGGACGGAACCATTTATTTTCCACAACTTCAAAGAAGAATGGTGTACCAGGATACGGTGCTGCAACGTGGAAGAGGGCAATATCAAGAGGCAGCTTCTTGGCAAAATCGATCGTCTGACGAATCGTTTGTTCAGTTTCGCCGGGCAAACCAATGATGAAGTAACCCCAGTTCATGATGCCAGCCTGCTTCGCCCAACGTAATGCACGTTCAGCCTTATCAGGATAAGCTCCCTTGCGGGCGTGTTTGAGGATCTGCTCGTTTCCGCTTTCGATACCCCAGGAGATCAAGCGGCAACCAGCCTTACCCATGAGAGTAAGCATTTCTTCATCTACATAATCCACGCGGCTATTGGAAGTCCAATGAAGATCGATCTTTTCATCGATCATCAACTGGCAAAGTTCCATGACCTGATCCCGATTGACCGTGAATAGGTCTGCATACATGTGAATGTTATTTATGCCCAGTTTCTTCAACCGCCACATCTCCTCCATAATCAACTTGGGCGAGCGAATGCGGGCAGAATATTGATAGCTGACATGTTTGATGCAGTACGTACAACCCGCCGGGCACCCTCGACTGGTAACAATAAAGGTAAAGGCGCCTTTAATATAGGGCATACGATAAGATTGCAAAGGCAGTAATTCATGCATGGGGATCGGCAAGTCATCCAGATCAGCGATAAACGGGCGCGGGAAATTCAGGTTGATCTCTTCGCCCTGGCGCCAGGCAATACCCTTAATACCACGCATATTCACAGTTCCATCGTCATTCAGGGATGGCTTATAGCTGGGATCATGCTTTTCGAATATTTTGTTGATCTCAGGTGAACGTTCGCTAAACTTATTTTCCAAGTGATCCAATAAGTCACGAATGGTCAAATCAGGTTCACCGACCAACGCAAAGTCTAAGCTTGGATATGGGCGCATGGTCTCCAATGGCAAAGGCGTAATGTGTGTTCCAAATGCAATGGTTTTTGCGCCACGAGCATGTGCCAGGAAACAACCATAAATATCGTTTTCAAGCGTAGGAGCCGTCAATTGGGTAAGATAATACTTGGGTTGGTATTTATCGAGCAGTTTTGTGAACTCCGGCCAACCCATGCGTTCGGCATTGCAATCTACCACCTTGACCTTATAAGCAGGATGCAACAAAGCCGCCATTTGCGCCAATGAAACCTGAGGCCATATCATATTCTCACGCGTGCGCCGTCCGACGCGATGCTGGGTGCGAATCCACAACTCACCATCAGGCGTAGGTGGGTTCACGAGCATAATATCCACTGCCTCTTCTGAACGTTTGGCAGTAAGCAAGCCATCTCGAACAATTGCATCCGCATTAGGAAAATCAACTGTGCGCAACTTGGCAAGACGACGAGTCCCGAGATTAACGGATTGAGGTTCATTTGTAGTCATACTATTTCTCCTTTATCACAACTTACTGATCTAAGCCCAAATCTTGCTTTGTCAGAAGTTCGCGTTGACTTAATTCTTCGAGAACTCTTAGAAGCAACCAATAAATAACCAATTGAATACCTACCAGGAAAATCATGGCGCTACTCAATAGATAAAACCATAAACGTTCGATGACCCACCCCTGTACCCCAAGAGTCAAACCGACAATACCGATCGCCGTGCCGATCACAATTGCCAAAACTCCCATCCAACCAAATTGTTGATCAAGCGGTGTTTTAAAAATAGGCTTGCCGAACAATCCCTGGCGGATAGGTTTTTTATAGAACAATGAAATCAAGTAATTGAAGGTAACGCCCAGTGCAAATACATTAACACCAGAAACCACTGAGATCAAAGCTGTGAAAAGCGCAACTACGCCCCAAGCTCCGAGCGTGGTAACGCCATTCAATCTTGTGATCATTAATCCAAGGAAAGTCAAACCGGCGATCCCAATGCCCACAAGCCCCAACAAACCTAAAATTCTGACAGGGTTATAAGACAGCGCAGTCCATATCATGCTCTGAAGGAAAATCCGTCCATCGCGAATAACACTCAATTTCGATCTCCCTACACGTTCGCTATAGGGAATTGGAACCTCTTCGATTTTTACGCCTTCATGCAGCGCGCGCGTACTCATCACAGGCGTGAGATTTAAGCCGTCGGGAAGAGGAAAGATCTGTTCCAGAATCTCACGCTTGAACACACGCATACCACTGGCGCTATCAGTAACTTTTTGACGTCCTAAAATGGATAAAAGGTTGGCAAAGAAAAAGTTGCCGATACGTCTGGTGACTGGCATTTGACTCTCAGCGCCAGCCATACGCGAGCCGATCACAAGGTCCGCCCCGTTGAAAGCGGACTGGCACAACTGCGGAAAATATTCCGGGGGATATGTACCATCAGCATCTAGAAAGCCGATCAGCTCACCGCTAGCTTTGGAGAAGCCTGTCTTAAGTGCTGCACCATAGCCTTTATTTTTGGGATGCCGAATCAAGGTTACCCCTGAGATGCCCGCTGCAACATCAGCCGTTCGATCCTTTGAGCCATCATCAACTACCAAAAGTTCAAGCTTGTCGATGCCTGCTTTTTTTAGTGCGGGCCCAACAGCCAAAACGCGATTGGCAATTTCAGCAATACCATTTTCTTCGTTATATGCAGGGATAACAACAGATAAAACTGTCATAAATAACCATCCTTAAATTGATTGATAAATTTGGCGATCAGGATTACTGATACTGCCATTGATGTTCTTAATTAATTTTGCCGGAACACCACCTACAACTGTATGAGGCGGCACATCTTTTGTGACCACAGCCCCTGCCGCAACCACAGCCCCCTTCCCCACTCTCACACCATCTGTAATGATGGCACCGGCACCCAACCAAACATCGTCTTCAATTACGATGCCTTCAGCCGTGATGCCCTGTTCAACAAATGGACGATTGGGGTTATCAAAAACATGATTGACCGCAATGATCTGAGTGAATGGAGAGGTGTATACACGGTCGCCAATATTTACCCCGCCTTGACCACGGATCACAGAATATTCTCCGATCAAGCTATCGCGTCCGATCTTGATACCTGATTGTTTCATATCTCGAAAATTGTAAACATGCAAAATTGCTCCGTGCATGACGATGGACCCGGCTCCGATCTCAATGCCATTAGGGCAGGCATGTAAATAAGCACCTTCATCAATATAGACACCATGCCCCAGCCTAATCTGATCGGCAAACCGGATACGTACGCGGCTCTCAATTGCCGCAACTCCGTCCATTTTCAAGATGAGGCGGTAGAACACACCGCGAAGCCCAACGCCAACAATGGTTGGGATCCAGCCAAACAGGAGAAACAAAGTTTGCTCAACTATATATCTAAATATTGAAGATGCCTGGCGATCAAGGTACAAACGGATATTTTTCAACATAATAAGTTACTTATTGGCATACTCTGCCACTCCGACATTACTTATCCTTGTCATAAAAGAATCAGGCAGGAAAATGCCTATAAAACAGAAACAGGCGCTCGCGAGAATGAAGCGGGCATCCTGCACATCTAAACCAATCGCTAATTATAAGATAGTACATCTTTCCAGCATGTGTTTTGACATGCAGTTCGAATAGTATAATAGTTCTATGTTTCGTGCTATTTTTCTCGACCGTGATGGTGTCTTGATCGAAAACCGCTCTGAATATGTCCGTGAGTGGTCACATGTGAAAATTTTTCCTGAGGCAATCAAGGCGCTCTCACATCTACATGGTTATAAGATCGTGATTGTGACTAATCAATCTGCGGTTGGGCGCGGACTGATCTCTTTGGAAACTGCTGATGAAATCAACAAGCAACTCATTGAGGTGATCAGGGAAAACGAAGGGCAAATCGACGGCGTCTTTATGTGCCCGCACGCGCCCGGTGATCAATGCAATTGCCGAAAACCAAATCCGGGCTTACTTTTGCAAGCCGCAAAAGAATTGTCGTTGAATCTAAGCCAGTCATGGATGATCGGTGACGCATGGAGCGATCTGTTAGCTGGCAAAGCAGCCGGAGTGCGTGGGGTAGCGCTTTTGAAAACTGGACGCGGAAACGAGCAACTATCCCAACCACAACCGGACAGCCTTGTGGATTATTTTGTTTTTAATGATCTTTCAGAAGCACTAACAGCAATTCAGAACATTGACAGTGCTTCGGCTAATACACAATAAGTTCGCTCAGTCACCCAAGACTTCGTCAAGCTGCTTTTCTGCCAAGAAGTCAACAGAATCAATACCCACATACGGCTGATCTTTTATTGCCTTTACGATCATGTGCTCAAGCATAAGGTGAATATCTTCAACGTGTTCGATGATGTGGCTCTTGACATGAATGTTGACGTCAACCATCCCACCTAAACGACCACCATCAAAACCGGTGAATGCTATCGTTGTTACATTATCACGTTTCGCCTCTTGAATGGCATTAAGTACATTCTGTGAGTTACCACTGGCAGAAATACCGATGACAACATCACCAGGCTGTAACAGATTTGCCAGTTGCTTTGCAAATACATTTTCATAACCTTCATCATTGGCATAGGCAGAGAATATCGCCATGTTATCGGTGAGCCCAATCGCGCGGTAGTGAGGCAATTCCAAATTGCGTGTATTTTTCGCCAAGTCACAAACAAAGTGGGTTGCGGTTGAGGCAGACCCGCCGTTGCCCATAATGAAGACCTGATTTCCCGACATACGGGCGCGTTGTAATATTGCAATGACTTCAGCGATCAACTCTTGAGGTAGTTGATCAATCGTTTGGTGCAGTGTCGAGATATAGTTTTGAATATTTTCCATGTTAACCTACTGTCTAGTTTTTATTTCGAGCGAGCGCCGATAATTAAAGATCACTTTGGTGCCATCCGATTCCAAGCGGAATGGTAATTCTTGTAAATCACTTAATGCGTTCCTGACTGACTTTTGCCTTTCGTAGGGAACATACAAAAGGAGGAAACCTCCGCCGCCTGCGCCAGCCACTTTACCGCCAATTGCTCCAGCTCGGCGTGCAGCATCATAAATCTCGTTAATACGTCCATTGCTGATGGTGCTGGAAAGGCGCTTTTTCAACTCCCAAGACTGATGTAATAATGAACCAAAAGAATCAAAATCTTCTGATTCGATATAAGTCCGGGCGTCGTATGCCATTTGCTTGATCTCCCGCAATTCAGGCAGGCGGTCTTTGATGTTGCTTTTTTGTTCTTGCAACACCGTATCTGCTTTACGGCTTACACCGGTAAAAAACAAAAGAAAATTATCGTTTAAAGCACGATGGGAATCAGCAGAAATCTTTACTTTCTTAACGTTAACTTCACCATCTTTTTTAAATTCAATAAATCGCAAACCACCATAAGCTGCAATATATTGATCTTGAATACCAATCGGTTTTTTAAGAACATCAATTTCAATCCCGCAGGCTTCACGCGCCAACTGTTCAGCGGAAACAATCTCACCAGAATATGCATACAGTGCGTGCAAAGCACCCACTGTAACTGTACTGGATGATCCCAAACCTGAACCTTCTGAAGGGATATCACCCATTGTAGTGACCTCAATACCTTCACGGATTCCGGTCAGTCTTAAAGACTCGCGTATCAAATCATGATGAATACTTTCAAGGTCATCAACCATTTCGGTTTGGGTATACCCAATACGCAACTTTTTATCGAAGCGTTCTTTGACCGTGACAAAAATATATTTGTCAATTGCGGAACTTAAAACACAGCCGCCCTCATCCATGAAGAAAGACGGGAAATCAGTTCCACCGCCAAAAAAACTGATTCGCAAAGGGGTCTGAACAATAATCAAGCAGCTAGCTCCTTTTCTTTCTCTTTATCAAAATTTATTTAATAAGCGCCACGGCTCATTAACACAGCTGGGAGGGTCTGAAATAGAATTTGTAAATCCAACCAAATGCTCCAATTACGAATATAGTACATATCCAGACGTACTCGCTCTTCATAAGAAACATCCGACCGGCCGCTCACCTGCCAAACGCCGGTAATACCGGGTAATACTGTAAGCAGGTTCATATCAAACTGCTTATACATTGCCACTTCTTCAGGTGAAATCATACGAGGACCAACTAACGACATGTCGCGTTTGATAACATTGATCAACTGCGGAAGTTCATCCAAGCTGAATTTACGCAAAAAAGAGCCGATGCGTGTAATACGGGGGTCATTCTTTAGTTTATGGGTCCGTGCTAATTCATCCTTGAGTTCAGGATGTTGGTTTAGTATCTCTTCGCCATTCGTCACCATTGTGCGAAACTTCAACGCATGGAATTGCTTACCATTCAAACCCATTACCAAGCGCTTGTGTATAACTGGGCCTGGGGAACTAAATTTTATCAAGATAAATATTAAAACCAACAACGGAGACAAAACGATCAAAACCGTAATGGTGAGAACATAATCCAAGACAAATTTCAAAAAGTTATCGATCCCAGCCAATCGCACTTTGTTAACATATACCAGCGGGACATAGGCTAACTCGCTGACCGTCAAACCCGTGGTCAGAACTTCATACAAACCGGAAGACATGCGGATATTAACTTTATCAGAAACGCCATATTTCCTAAAGATCTCAAGCAGGTAGTCACGCGTAGAAATGGCACTAGAAGCAAGGATAATTTCGCCAACATCATAACGTTCGATGATCTCACCTAATTGGTCGACCGAACCTAGCGAAACCAGATCATGAAACAATGGGAAGGTGACCGGCGTCTTCTTATCAACAAACCCCACCAAATGTAACCCGGAAGTCTCCCAACGCAACAACTGCTCAGCTAACCAACGCCCCTCCTGGTTGGCGCCAACGATCACAGCCGGGGTCAGAAAAAAACCGTGTTTACGCAAAAAATAAACACCCCTGCGTAAGGCAAAACGACTGATCGTCACAAACACGATCGTGAAGATCCATGTCAATAACAACCAACCACGCGCAATGACCAATCGGGGGTCAAGAAACCCGGCAATCACAATAACCAGAAAGCCTTCAGATGCAGAACGAAAAATGGCGGAATATTCACGTGTACCACCCAGCAAGCTATGCCGGGCATATAAACTATTCAGCCCAAAAATACCAACCCATATAAAGGGAACTGAGTAAAGGAAATAACGATAGCTTTCAAATGAAACAACCCCGGTCTCGTCAAAAATGCCACTGGGGTTTTTAAGACGAATATAGTAAGCCAGCCAAAAGGCTAGAACCGTCATCAAGGAATCAAACAAAACCAATACGCTGATATACAAAAACCATTGCGCATTTCGTGAGATGATTGAATTAGCCTTGCCGATTTTCTTCCCGACAGCAATGAAAGGGAATTTATCCAACTCGGTCCTTATGCCCATAAAAACAACTCCAACTGCGTTTCGCAGAAATCAAAAAGAATAACGGATATGAATCAAAAAAGATGAAGAGCCTACGAATCATCATCATGACGATTAAATTAATAAAAGGTTACGGAGCTATCATTTACATCTACATCATTTAATACACTATCTGGCCTAAACATGTATAAGGGATATATTTATCGCTAAACATGTTTATCATAAAAGCCAACGATTAACATAACAATAACATTCACGGCGCGTCTATTAAAAATCGGTATACATGCTTGCACAACAAATATTATTTGCACGAATAAAATATCCGCACACAATCATCGCAAGCGACAC
>CAZMQE010000004.1:0-1960 GCA_964568115.1 uncultured Anaerolinea sp. | reverse complement strand
TATGTTACATTTATTAAATTAGTACGTCATGGACTGCATATTCTCAACGAGTACGCAAATCTTATTATGGTCATACTATCAAATCAACGAGAGAGCTGCGCATGAAATCCCCGAAACACATATTGACATTAATTATCATTCTTTTTGTAATCGTTTTTTTCCAATTCGCCAACCCTCAATCCGCACAAGCAGCCTGTGCACCCAACCATATTATTTATGTCCGCCCGACTGGAACGAATGCAGGTGGTTGTTCATGGGCAACTGCATTTACCACTTTGCAAAGCGCACTCGCTATTGCAACCAGTGGAGATCAAATTTGGGTTGCCTCCGGCACATATTATCCAGACGAAGGCACCGGGCAGACAAATAATGACCAAGCCAGTACATTTGTTTTGATAAACGGTGTTTCTCTATACGGAGGTTTTGCAGGTACGCCAGGAACCGAAGCACTATTTGTGCGAAACTCCAATCCAGCCACAAACAATACCATATTGAGTGGCGATATCGACCAGGATGGCATGGATGCAGACAACACTTTTATTGTTGTAACTGTGACAGGCATCCTTACTGACACTTTTATTTTGGATGGTTTTACAATCACGAATGGATACGAGGATTCTGGCTCAGGTCAAGGTGGTGGTATTTATATCGAGGAAACCAGCCCGACGCTGACAAATCTAATCGTGACGAATAATTTCGCCACGTCAAATGGCGGTGGAATATACACAATCACTGTCGGTTTTAATCCTGCCGATGAGACTACTTACAACAGGCCTGCACTAACAAATGTAACAATCAGTAACAATACGGCAGCCCGCGGAGGTGGTATATATACTAGAAACTCCAGTCCCATCCTCACCAATGTCACTGTAAGCTCAAATGCAGCTACTGGCGGAGCTGGCGGGGGGATGAACAATCAAACCAACTCAACATCAGACACACCAAGCATACCCAGGCTGAGCAATGTTACGTTTAGTAATAACACTGCAAACGGAGGCGGCGCACTTTTTAACGGGGATAGCAATGCGATCTTAACGAATATTACTTTTAGCGGGAATACAGCTAACATAAGAGGCGGAGCGGTACTAAACGAAGGTTCGAATCCTGTTTTTAGAAATGTCACTTTCAGTGGTAATACTGCCCCAGCTGGGACTGGTGGCGCAATTCGCAATGTAATTGGTGGAGCTCCAGCGAATAAGAATACCAATCCATTTATTTATAATAGCATTCTCTGGGGAGATACTGCTGGAGGTGGCAGCGATGAAATCACGAGTGATGGCGCTGGCGCCACAACAATTACAGACAGCGTAGTAGAAAACGGGTGTCAGCCTATAAGCAGTACCTGCACCAATATTATTACAACAAATCCAAATTTAGGCGCACTTTTACCCAATGCTCCTGGACTTACACAGACTAGGGCAATCAGTATAGGTAGTTCTGCGCTGGATACAGGCGGGGTCAATGTTGCCTGTGCAGCTACCGACCAACGCGGCATAATACGCCCTCAAGGAGCGGCTTGTGATATAGGTGCATTCGAATCCGAGGGAAACAGTACAACTACAACAGCTGGTAATGCTAGTGCGACATATGGAGCAATCTCCGTCAACTTGACCGCTACTGTGTCATCCAATCCCGGAGGTGGTACTGTTCAATTTTATATAAATGGCAACCCAGTTGGAGCCCCTGTATCGGTCAATGCAGGAGATGGCACAGCCACTTTCTCTTATAACCCGAGTGTGTTGAGCGCTGGTACATATACTATCCGTGCAGATTTTTCCGGTTTTGGCAGCTTCTTATCAAGTAGCAGCAATCCTGCTAATAATGGCACACTTACTATCAACCAAAGAGCCGCTACAGTGACCCCCAATGCTGCCAGTAAGGTATATGGTGATCTCGATCCTGCCCCACTGACTACTGGAACACTCATCGGCTTCCTCCCCGCAGATAATGTTACTGCCAC
>CAZMQE010000003.1:35714-37304 GCA_964568115.1 uncultured Anaerolinea sp. | reverse complement strand
CGCTGGATGGGAGTCCGCTTGAAGCGTTGGTTAAAGGCTTGGGGTGTGAGAGTCAGCTCTTCGGTTGGTGAATGAGGCGGGCGGTTGGTGTCAAAAGCAGAGTCGCCTTCAGAGGCGAATCGATTCCACGGGCAGACCTGCTGGCAGATGTCGCATCCAAACGCCCAATCCCCAAGCTTGTCACGCAATTCAAGTGGGATGTCGTCTTTGAGCTCGATGGTGAGATACGAGATGCAGCGGCGCGCGTCGAGGGTGCGGTTGGGGAGAATGCACGCGGTGGGGCAGGCTTGGATGCAGCGCGTGCAGGTGCCGCAATGATCGGTGACGAACGGCGCATCGGGTTCGAGCGCGAGATCCAGCAAAATTTCGGAGAGAAAAAAATACGAGCCTTGTTTGGGATTGATGAGGAGCGTATTTTTGCCGATCCAGCCGAGACCGGCGTGTTGCGCGAGATCACGTTCAAGGATGGGACCGGTATCTGTGTAGTAGCGGTTCTTTACTGGACCCCCAACCTGCGCCTCGATGAATTGAACGAGTTCCTTCATCCGAGCCGGGATGACATCGTGATAGTCATTGCCTTGAGCATACGCTGCGATGTGATTGTTTTCTTTGGGTGGTGAGTAGGGCGTTGCCAAAACCAAAATAGATTTACATTCAGGCAGAATCTCAAGCGGGTTGGCGCGGCGCGTGCGCGAACGTTCATCGGCAAGATAGTGCATGGTGCCGTGCTGATTTTGCGCGAGCCAATTTTCAAATGTGGAGTAATGCGGGGGGGGTGCAGGAAGTGTCACGCCAGCCAGGAAGAATCCCAGCTGGCGTGCTTTGTCTTTGATCGTTTGTTTTAGGTCTTGATTCACAAATCTTATTGGACGATGATCTGGACGTATAACGCTTTGTCATCGTTGCCGAGGAAGGGCACACCCTTGGCGTTTTGGAGAGTCCAGAAACTGAAGTAGGTGCCAGCAAGATCGGGCGCTTTGAAATTCACGGAGACCTGGACTTCCTGTCCCGGTGCGATGGCGGCTGTGAAGGGCTGTGCCTCGCCTGTCATTTTTTCGCCGTAGCTGAAGATCAGTTTATAACCTTCGCCCCAGGCGCAGTTGCCGGTGTTTTTGATCAGCCAGGTCTTGGTGAAATCCTGACCGGGAGTCATCGTGGTGTTGTCGGGGATGTTGACATCGACGGTGTTCACGTCCCAGGCGTATTTATCGCAGAGGGCAATCGTGGTCCCTTCGGCGTTGGTGACTTCGGCAACCGGCGGTTCGGTGGCTGTAGCGGTTGGTTCAGGGGTGAAGGTCTCGGTGGGTGGTGGAGGCGGCAGAGTGGGCGTGAAGACCGCCGCAGTCAATGTGAATTGAGATACGACTGTGCTTGCGGCTGAGGTACGCACTGCCGCAACATCAGGAGTCGGTTCGGGGGTGGTTGAAGGTCCGCAGGCAGCGAGGAGCAGGGCAAAGACTAGCAAGAGTACGAGGTATTTTGGTTTCATCAATCTCTCTCTTTTGTTCAAAATTATTTGCACTTTTCTGCGACGGTGAGATACACTGACAGCACTGTTCCAAAATAATAGCCCTTGTCACTGAACATGCG
>CAZMQE010000003.1:23565-35614 GCA_964568115.1 uncultured Anaerolinea sp. | reverse complement strand
GTCTCGCCATCTGGGATGGTGATGTCACCTTCAAAAACAGCGTTATTGCACGCGTCACCCAGTGCCGCAGTTGCCGGTGCTGCTGATGTGGGCAATGAAACCTGTGTAAAGCCAGCGACGGGCGTGTTGATAAAAGAAACGGTGGGGAGGGCAGCGGCATCCAGGGTTGGCGAGGCAACGCCTGATGTATCAATTGTGGGTAAGGCTGCCAGCGTGGGGATGGATGTTTCGGTCGCAACGGGAACAGCTGTGTTTGTAGGAACAGCCAGAGCGGTCTGTGTAAATTGCACGGAAAGCTGGGCAACGGTGGTACCCACAAGCGCAGTACTCATCGCATTGACATCAAGGGTCGGGGCGGGGGTCGCGCCAACATTACAAGACGTTAAGAGCAGAGCGGCAGCAAGCAAACCGATTAAGCTCTGCCGCGTTGATCTTTTTGAAAACATAATTGTTACCTCCATCAGTGAACGGGTTAAATATGCGGATCCTATATCTTATGCGTGATATATATCCAATCTCATTATACTGCAACGCAATCGGCGCTGCAGTACGTAACGCCATGGGCGGTTGTGAGCCCAAATTACGGGTATGAGGTGGGTGGCGTAACTGTTGCTGTGGGTGTTGCGGTTGCAGTGGATGTAGCTGTGGGTGTGATCGTCGACGTAGGTGATGAGGTTAAGGTCGCTGTGGGTGGCTGGGCGCTAAGCCTTGTGATCCTCGGAGCGATCCACAGGGCGTAATCTTCGTGGGCTGAGCCATTTGCCAGAACGGTCAGGATAAACTTGACCTTTTGCCCGTTCAGGGCACTCAAGTCCACGTTGACTTGATAAGCGGCACCTTCATAGATCTCATTCCATTGCCCAAGCGTCTGGACTGCGCCATTGCCAACCTGGTATTGAAGCTTGAAGATCATGTTGCAGTCATTTGCCTTATAAAGGCAGCTGATCGAGGCTTGAAAACGATCTCCGGATTGGATGGTAAAGCCCGGGTATTTTCCGGTAATGAGACCATTATTTACCATTTGCGGGTGGGTGACGAGTCCTTTGCTTTGAACGGTGCCATTTTCCATTTTCGGCGAATTAAGAACAAGCGCAAAACCTTTTTTGTCGCCATCAGTGCCTGGACAGGGCAGGCTCTGCGCGTCGGTGCTCCATTCAGCTTCACAATATTTTTCGAGAAAATCATAGCCCATAATGTTGTAGCCGCTGACGATCACATCCAAATAAACAAGCTCTTCGCCGGAATTTCCCACACCAAACAAGACCCCGGATGCATTGCGTAACATCCAGTACCCTTTAAAGCGACCGCCCAGATTGGGCGCCGTCATTTGGATGGGCAGGTCGATGCTCTGACCCGGTCCAACACTGCCAGGCATAGAGACAACATTTGGGGCGCCAAACTTTTCACCGCTGATGTATACGAGCGCGTAGGCAGTTGTCCACGAACAGGCGCCTACATTTTTGATGCGCCAGATCTTGGTGAATGAAACCCCGAGACCTATATTTGAGCCATCAGGATACGTGACATCTTTGACAAATTCTGCCGCGTCACACCTGGTGGTGGGTTGCGCAGAAGGCGCTGAGGTGGAAGTTTGAAGGACAACCGGGCTGGATGTGGGGATGGATAATGTCGCGGTTGGGGAGGGCTGGAGGGTGGAAACTATTGCGCCCTGGGTTGACATGGCATTCAAGGTCTCTGCCGCAGCAGTATAAAGCGCATCAAGTGTTGCCGCAGGCTGTGGAGCGGCTGGCGTTAATGAATTGCATGCCAGTATCACGCTCAATGCCAGTGCCAGAAATAATAGTTTCTGGGAATTTGAAATACTCATAAGAGCCTCCGTGGAATCATACCGTTTTATAAGACGCTTCCAAAGAGTATAGGGTTCCCCAGTCTGCATGTTGAAAAGCATGCAGACTGGGGAATTATTAATGGCGTATGTAAGTTGTCAGTTCGATTACTATGGACAGTTATTTTCGAAAACGAACTGCTCATATTCCTGGCTGACCGGGCTGACCACGATGATCTGCATCCAGCGCGGCTTCGGGCTATCACCCTTGCCGACCATCCATTCACGCATCACCGTTTGAGAACCGGCTTCTTTAAAGACCATGTTCTTGAGTCCGCTTTCATTACCATCTTTTTGATCCCAGTAATAATCGAACTCATAGGGTCCATTGGTTGTGATCGTGGCATACACCTTATAGCGGACGTTCGTTGGGCAGCCCGTGGCTGGTTCGCGGACAAGTTCGTATGTCACGCTGATGATCCCGTATTTTGGTTTGGCTGCATTTGAAACAGCCACATCCACATAAAAAGGCTCACTCATAGGCCCAGTGCCAAAATAAGTTTCCCAGGGTG
This sequence comes from uncultured Anaerolinea sp., assembly GCA_964568115.1. Classification (GTDB taxonomy): domain Bacteria; phylum Chloroflexota; class Anaerolineae; order Anaerolineales; family Villigracilaceae; genus Defluviilinea. The sequence goes on along the minus strand of CAZMQE010000003.1, from coordinate 33,256 downwards.
TTTGAATTTGCCAATACCCTCTTGTAGTACCTTCCACATCCGGCGCCCGTAAGTATATGGATACATCTTTTATTTCCCCCGGCGCAATTAATTGTGGAAACGCGTAGGAGGTCAACCCGCCCATGAGATCGCCGCTTTTATATACCAATTTATAAGTTGAATCCCATGTGCATGTACCTGTATTTTCCAAAGACCAGGTTTTCCAAAAATATTCACCCGGTTTGAAAAGCGTTCCATCGGGCGGATTTTCTCCAGCCAGCCTGGCAGAGACCGTGCAGCCCGGCGCGCCTATCGCAGCAGGCGTGGGTGTGTTGACCAGGGCTGGGTCGGTAGTGGCTGTCATTTCCGGCGGCAACATAGGTGTGAGTGTGGGTGTGCTCGCGATTTTCGTCAGCGAATTTTGAGCCTGTACCGTTTGTGCCACAGCAGTTGAAATATTTTCCTCTGGCGGCGGTACCGAACCACAGGCAGTAACGATAAACATCAGAATGCTCATGCTGAGCAGAATTTTATTTTTGAATACATCGAACATTTCAGATTCCTTTCCTAACTCATTATACCGTTTTCAAAAAACGCCCGGCACGTTGCTGTGTCGGGCGTTGATCGATTACGGAATTGCGATCTGTGGAGCGACCCACACTGCCCAGTCTTGTGCTGCTGGACCGTTTGCCAGCACCCCCAATACGAACTCCACTGATTTGCCAGCCAGGCTGGTCAGATCTACATCAATGCTCTTCAAGGGACCATCACAGGTTTCGGTCCATTCACCGAGCGACTTCAAGACACCAGCTTCTTTATAGTTCAACTGGAATTTCACGCTGCCCGTACCGCAGGTTCCATCTGGCTTGGCGAGGAAGCCGATCTTGGCAGTGAAGTGCTCGCCAGCCACCACGGTATAAGCCGGATAACGACCCGTGATCACACCATCGTTTACCTGTTGCGGAGAAGTTTCGATAACCTTATTTGGTGAAGATCCATCCTCGAGTTTTTGTGTATCTTTATACATCGCAAAACCATTTACATCCGTATCGGGTCCGCCGAAGGTGAGGTTGCCGAAGCCGCTGATCCAGGCTGCAGCGGAGGCTTTTGTATAAAAGTCAAAACCAGATGAACCGATCTTGATCCACACAAAGAAACCCTTGCCCATCCAGCCGTTCAATACAGGAAGAAGCACCCCAGATGTATTGCGCAGACGCCAATAACTTTTGTATTCGCCCGGCGCAACTGGGGCAGTAAACGAAACGGAAACATCCACTTCCTGTCCCGGAGCTACGATACCGATCGGGTCGATCACTGGTGACATTGACTCACCGCTATCAAAGACCAGGGTGTAGCCAGACCATGTGCAGGTGCCGGTATTCTTTAATCTCCAGGTCTTTTTGAATGTAGCGCCGGGGTTCGTTGCAGTTCCATCAGGGATGGTCACGTCGCTGACGAATTGCGCCTGATCACAAACCGCCGTAGGTGGAACCAGTGGCGTGTTGGTAGGAATGATCGGCGCCGCAGTGGGGAACGTCACCGCGGTGTTGCTAGGCTGTGGAGGCGGCAGGGTGGGGGTGCTGAATGGCGCCGCCTGGGTTAATTGTGCCTGCACTGTCAATGCTGCTGCAGTGAATACCACGTTCGGGTCGTTGGGGTTTGGGGTTGCGGCGTTGGACGGCAAATTACATGCCGAGATCATGAGCACGGCGATGCTCAAAATTGAAATGATGCGTAAAGTCTTAAACATTTTTTCTCCTCGATTGCTTCAATAATTGTACACGAATACAGACGGACAAGCATTACCCTTTGTTCCTACACACGCTGGACAAATCACGCTGCTTTTCAAGCTGTGACCTGTTTCAACATTCCCAACCTTTCCCACGCCGGGAGCTGAATCAAAAACAGGAGTTGAGAAAACTCCTGTTTTGTTGAAGCAATTTCAGGCGAAGAAAGATGCGCTACTTCTCGTAAGCCTGTCCATCTGCGGCGGGCGGGATGGCACGTCCCACCACACCTGTCAGGATCACCATCGTCACAATGTAGGGTGCCATCAACAGAAATTCCGAAGGGATCGGTACCCGCAGGATCTGTAATTTCACTTGAAGCGAATCTGCAAAGCCAAAAATGAGCGAGGAGGTAAACGCGCCGATCGGATTCCATTTGCCGAAGATCATCGCTGCGAGACCAATGAAGCCCTTGCCGGAGGTCATCTGTTCATCGAAGCGCCCCACCGAACCAATAGTGAAATATGCGCCGCCCAAACCTGCGATCATGCCGCCAATGATCACGTTGACATAGCGCATGAGATAAACGTTGACGCCCAGCGTATCAGCCGCTTTGGGATGTTCGCCAACCGCGCGTGTACGTAAGCCCCAAGGCGTGTAGAACAACATGATGTGCATGGCGATCACCAGCAAGATCATGAGATAAATGATGATGTTGTTCTCGAACAGCATGGGTCCAAGGATCGGTATTTTAGAAAACCCGGGGATGGAGATCACAGGGAAGACGCCCGAGTTGTTGAGCAGGTCACCGCTTTTTTGCAGGAAACGCGAACTCATGAACGCTGTAAAGCCTGCACCAAAAATATTAATGGCAACACCGCTTACAGTTTGATCCACTTTGAAGCGAATAACAAGGTAGGCATGCAATGCCGCGATCAGCCCACCAACCAGCATCGCAGCGAACAGCCCTACATATAAATTGTGGAATACAGTTGCGGCAACCACCGCGGCTTGTGCTGCCAGAAGCATGATGCCTTCGATGCCGATGTTAATAACCCCTGAACGTTCACTGATCAGACCGCATAAAGCTGCCAATGCGATCGGTGTAGCGCGGACAAATGAACTGCTGAGCATGCCGGTTAGATTGAATGATTTGCCCTGTGCCGCCCAGGTGAGGAAGGCGATCACGAAAGTGGCTGCCAAGATGCCGATCAGCCAGCCCGTGGAGCGAACCCCGCGTGCCAATTGAAAAGCGCCAAAAAATACGGCGATGCCCGCCATGATGATCACTGTCATTTGGGCTGGGACGACAATATCTGGAACGGTTGCTGCCTGTGAGCCTGCCAGATTGGTTCCAAATGTGGTTTGTAAACCTGTCTGAGTGTTTAAGCCGAACACCAGATAAATGAACAAGCCTACAGCAATAAGTACGATGCCATAGGTGATCTGAGCACGCTTTGCGAGAGCAGTATTGATGGTTGCGTTTATGGTTGTCATATGTCGCTTCCTATTTGCCCCAACCGCGGGTCAGCACGGTTTCTTCCACTTTGATATTTTTAATACGATATAACCAGCGGATGATCTCAGGTGCGGCGATGAAGATGATGACCATACCCTGAATAATGGAGATGATATCAATGGGGATGCCCGCCATGGATTGCATGCGTGTCGCGCCACTGCGCAGGAAACCGAAAAGCAAAGCGGAAAGCACCACACCAAATGGATGGCTTTTGCCTAGCAAGGCAAGTGCGATGGCATCAAAACCATAGCCTGCGGAGAAGCCCTGACCAACCCAGTGATCTACGCCGAGTACTTGTGCGGAACCTGCCAGCCCTGCCAGTCCGCCTGCCAGCGCCATGACGAACACCAGATTTCTGACGATACTCATGCCTGCATATTTTGCGGCATCGGGGTTGGCGCCTACAGAGCGGATCTCAAATCCCAGTGTGGTTTTGAAGAGGAACCAATATAGGGCATAGGCAACGACAAATGCAAGGATCAAACCCCAGTTCAAGCGAATGGGATCAGGGAAAAAGCGTGGGAGTTCTGCTGTGACTTCCACATTCGGCGTAACCGGGCGAAAGCCCGAGGCTTTCATGGGTCCGTTCAATAGCCAATCGCTCAACTTGAAAGCGATCCAGTTCATCATGATCGTGTTGACCACTTCATGCGCGCCGAATTTTGCTTTGAGGTAACCAGGGATAATACCCCACAAGGCGCCGCCCGCCGCGCCTGCCAATACTGCCAGGGGCAGATGAATATAAGCAGGTAGCCCAACCAGGCTGTACCCCACGAATGCTGAACTGAGTGCGCCAATGAAGAATTGACCTTCGGCGCCGATGTTGAAAAGTCCGCAGCGGAAGCCCAAGGCAACCGAAAGCCCGGCGAAGATATAGGGCGTGGCAGTCACCAGACTCTCTGTGAACGGGTAAATGGCTTTGAGCAAACCAGCCGTTTCGCCAGTGGAAAATAATTGTTGGAAGCCGGTATAAAAGCGTACAGGATCACCGAATGAGCCGACAAATAATGCGCCATAGGCCGTAAAGACGTTTGCGCCGCTGATGAGGATGGCGAACGCGCCGATGATCAAGCCGGTAAGCACAGCCAGCGCAGGGACACGCAACGCATCCCGCAAGGAACCGCCGCCGATACCTTCAGGAGTTTTGGATTTAACTTTGTTTTTTTCAGTCACAGAAAGCTCCTAGAATACTTTCTCAGTTGCCGAACTTTGGGCTGTTGCTGTTTCAGAGGGATGGATGCCCGCCATGAGCAACCCGAGATGTTCCTTGCTGACCTTGTTCGCGTCCACGATATCCATGATACGCCCTTTGTACATCACAGCGATACGGTCTGAAAGCGCGAGGATCTCGTCCAACTCAGAGGAGACCAGCAGCACACCGACACCCTCGTCCCGCTTTTTGATGATCTGGGTGTGGATATATTCGATCGAACCAACGTCCAGCCCACGGGTCGGTTGTGAGGCGATGAGCAGGTGAATGGGGCGGGAGAATTCGCGTGCCACGATCACTTTTTGTTGATTGCCTCCTGAAAGCGTGGAGGCATTCACGAAAATGTTGGGTGTGCGTACATCGTATTGCTTTATAAGGGCTTCGGCATTATCGAAGATAATTTTTTGTTGCAGTGAAACCCCGTTTGCAAACGGCTTTTGATAATAGGTGCAAAGCATGAGGTTGTCATGAATGGGGAAGGAGAGTACCAATCCGTGACGCTGACGGTCTTCGGGGATATGTGCCACACCACGTTCAAGAATATGACGTGGGGAAGTGTGGTGGATCTCTTCATCCAACAATTGGATTTGCCCACTATCGATGGGCAGCAGTCCGGTCAATGCGTAGACGAGTTCCGTCTGTCCATTGCCCTGCACGCCTGCCACGCCCAGCACTTCGCCTTTTTTGACATTAAAGCTCATGCCGTTAACTGTTAAGTGTTGACGTTCATCGCGCACATAAAGATCTTTAACTTCCAAAACTGATTCACCGGGTTTGGCGGGCTGCTTCATGACCACCAGGTTGACATCCCGTCCCACCATCATCGAAGCCAGGATCTCAGGGCTGGCTTCTTTCGGGTCGATCGAGCCAACCACACGTCCGAGGCGCAGAACGGTAATATCATCCGCGACGTGCATAACCTCTTTTAATTTATGGGTAATGAAAATAATCGACTTGCCTTTATCGATCAACGACTGGATGATCTTGAACAAGCCTTCCACTTCCTGCGGAGTCAACACGGCTGTGGGTTCATCGAGGATCAAAATATCAGCAGAGCGATAAAGGACTTTGATGATCTCCACACGCTGTTGAATGCCGACCGGTAGATCTTGAATATAGGCGTGCGGATCAACCTCCAGCCCATACTGATCGGAGATCTCGCGAATGCGGGCGGCTACCTTTTCTTGATCCAGGAAAATACCGTTCTTGGTGGGTTCCACGCCAAGCATCACATTCTCGGTCACTGTCATAACGGGCACGAGCATGAAGTGCTGATGCACCATGCCAATGCCGCGTGCGATCGCATCGTTGGGACCCTGGATATCCACTTCCTGCCCGCGCACCAGGATCGAGCCTTCATCAGGCTTATACAATCCGTATAAAATGTTCATCAACGTGGTCTTGCCTGCGCCGTTTTCCCCCAACAAGGCAAGGATCTTGCCTTCTCTTAAACTAATATCGACTTTATCATTTGCCAGCACGCCGGGGAATCGCTTGGTGATGCCGCGCAGTTCCAGAACATTGGTCATGCCATTGCCTCCGCGTACAATAATATTGATTGATTCATCTGCTAATTTTCGCATATTTCCACGCGGAAAACAAGCGTAAATTAATCGATGAACATGTTCTTGCAAGGACTGGCTGGTAGAAAAAGGGTCGGGGAATTGCTTCCCCGACCCAAATACGAACGGTTGACTTACTGGCTTACTTTTACTGTGCCGGCGACGATATCGGCTTGCAGTTTCTCAAGCTCGGCTTTGAGTTCGGCAGAGGCGCCCGCTACAGGAGCGAGACCAACGCCACCATTCTTGAGTGTACCAACGTACACGCCACCCTTGAAGGTGCCATCTACGGCGGCTTTGGTCGCATCGTACACAGCCACGTTGACGTTCTTCAAGACACTGGTGAGAATGATATCGGTGTATTCAGCGGCTGAAACAGTCCAGTCCACATCTACGCCGATGACCTTGCAGGAGCCGGTCTCTTTGCAGTACGCAGCAGAGCCGAGACCCACAGGACCAGCAACCGGCATGACGATATCAGCGCCTTCCTGAACGAAGGATTCAGCGAAGGAGCGACCATCATCGAGAGAGTCAAAGTTACCGGTGAAGGAGCCATCGCCAGCGGCGGTGTTCCAACCGAGTACTTCAACAGCCGTGCCCTTCTGGGCATTGTAGTAGGCTACGCCGGCTTCAAAACCCTTCATGAAGATGGTGACGGGCGGGATGTTGATACCACCGAAGGTGGCAACTTTGCCGGTCTTGGTGGAGGCAGCCGCAGCGTAACCAGCCAGGAAGGCGGCTTCGTCAGTTTGGAAAGTCAGACCCAAAACATTGGCGAGTTCAGTGGTGGAACCACAGGTCTTGCCTTCATCAGCAGGATCGCCGAAGCAGTCAGGGTAGGAGTAGTCCACGATCGCGAACTTGGTTTCGGGGTTGGCTTTCGCGGCGGTGGCAGTATCAACACCAAGCAAGAAACCAACGGTGATGATCAAGTTGGTGTTCTCGCTGAGCAACTGCTGAATGTTCTTGGCGTAGTCAGACTGCTGGGTTGATTCCAAATACTTGCCTTCAACCTTCAGATCAGCAACTGCCTTTTCAATACCTTGATAGGCACCGGCATTGAAGGATTTATCATCAATACCACCGAGGTCGGTCACCTGACCAACCTTGAAGCCAGCTGCCGCGCCGCCACAGGCAGAAAGCGCCAGTGAAGCAACGATCAACAGGGCTATAACAGAGTACAGCTTTTTCATTGTTCTTCTCCTCTTAGAAGTGTAATAAATTTGAAAGGCAAGCTTTCGCCTTACCTTACGACTTTGCAAGTATAAATCGTAACATTTTATTGTGCAAGCCTGAACAATTGCAAAGCCGTTTTTGGCTGCTGAACCCCACAAAACTCACGGTTTTTCAACAGTGACATTCGTCCTAACTTCACCAGACGCCAAACCAGTCAGAACTTCTTCCAATTCCATAATGACATTTTCTGGGACAACTCCCTCAAGCGTGACATACCCGATCGGACTCGTCTGCGCGTCTGCCCAATTTCCGGCTTTGACACGCCGCATCACTTCCTGGACCATGAAACTGCCTCGCCCCAAAACAGAGGTCACCACACTCAAGCCTTTATCTTCCAACGCCGCACCCTGATCTCGTTCTGCTCCGATCGATTTGATGCCAGCCTCCGCTGCTGTGCGTAATGCACCTGTGCCAGTTTCGCCGCCCACGGCAAAGATCACATCAGCTCCGCGTGTGATCAACATCTGCGCGTTCTCATTGCCCCAGGCTTCATCAAGGAACAATTTTTCACTGCTGCCATCATCGCGATAGACAACGATCACATCTAAAGCAGCGTTGATATATTTCGCGCCCGCTCGAAAACCTTCACAATAACGCCACATGGCAGCGATGCTTGATGTTTCACACACTGCACCGATGATGTTCGTACGCGTCAACTGCGCCGCCAACGCACCAGCGATGAATCCCATTTGATCTTCAGCAAATGTGACTGCGATGAAATTCGGTACGGACTCATCGTCAGCCTGGTTCATGCCAACGAAAACAGAAGCAGGATACAGGTAGGCACTGTGAAGCGTAGCGTTTTGTAATCCGATCCCGGAGGTGACGATCACGTCATATCCAGCGTTGACGAAGAAGGCGATATTTTTTTCGTAGTCGCGTGCATCCACCGATTCGATGTATGCGATCTGATCAATAACCCCATTGGCTTTGGATTGCTCCAGACCCGCCCAAGTGTCCTGATTGATCCCAAAATCGTTCAAACCACGTGTGTCTGTGACCAGCGCCGCGCAGAACACAGTCTCACGAAAACAATCTGGCGATTGTGTACAGGCATGCAAGCCCGACAACACAATCGCCAGAGTTATATGTAGTAACCGCGTACGCGTCAGTTGTTCTTTCAGATGAGTGACTAAAGTCGCTACTACAAGGCTCATTTGTTTACAACATCTGTGCTTCGCCGCGTTTGACGCCGAACATCATCACGAGGGCGATGACAAAGAACACAGGCGCAATTGCCATGATGATGTTGTAGTTCCCGTTCGTGAGTTGGATCGCCAAGCCATTCAAGTTGGGTCCTACAATTGCGGATAGCGTGGAGAACAAATAATACAAACCAGTGAAGGTGCCGATGCGTGCCGCGCTGGTGAGGTCTACGATCATGGGCAGGGAGTTGATGTTGATAAATGCCCAGCCGATACCGCCGATGATCAACAAAACCCCTGCGAGGGTGAGCATGCGTGCGCCGCCTTCGACCAATGGAATACCGACCAACGGCAGAGGTGCAATACCAGTCAGCAGGGCGCTGGCGGGAGTAATGTAAAGCAGGATCATCATCACGATAAGTGTGACCAGCCCAATGGAGATGGTTGTCCTGCGCCCGAGTTTGCCGGCAACATAACCAGAGGGAATGGCGAATAGCACAAAGAACAAAGGCAAGACCGAAAGCAGAGTTGCGCCATCGCCTGCATCCAAGCCGAGGCGGTTCTTGGCGTAGAGCGTGAAGAAAGTTTCCACGGCTGAGAAACCGAGGAACCAGAAGAAGATCGCCAGCAAAATGCGGAGTCCGCTTTTATCTGGGTCGTTGATCACTTCACGTAGACTTGCAAACATGCCCGGTTGCGCGGAGTGTTCAGATTGTTCGTACTCTTTGGGCTCTTCAATAAAGAGATATACAACCAAAGCAGCGAGTAACACCAGAGCTGAACCCAGCCAGAATGGGAAATTGTGATTCATTTTGTAGAGCAAGCCGCCGGTTTGTAAAGCGATGATCGTGCCGATACCGCCCATGAAGTTGATGACGCCATTTGCCTGTGAACGGAACTCAGAGGGGGTGATATCGGGCATCAGTGCAACGACAGGTGTTCGCCATAGAGCAGCACTCAATAACAAGGTGCTGGTGCATGCCACGAATAATGGCAACACCGCCGCAATTGGGATCAACCCAAATGCAACCGCAGTGATCGGTGCACCCACGAGGATGAATGGAATGCGGCGTCCCATGGGGGAGCGTAATCTGTCTGACCAGGCGCCAACAGGTGGTTGAATAAATAATGCCGCAATGTTATCCAGTGTCATGAAAAAACCGATGAACGCTGGCGCTAGATGAAATTTATCTGCCAGAAAAACCGGGACGAACGCATTGTAGACACCCCAGATGACACTGACACCAAAAAAACCAAAGCCGAGTAAAAAGGTCTTGCCGTAGTTGAGCCGTGATGACATGGTTTCCTCCAGT
>CAZMQE010000003.1:0-23465 GCA_964568115.1 uncultured Anaerolinea sp. | reverse complement strand
GCCGAGTAAAAAGGTCTTGCCGTAGTTGAGCCGTGATGACATGGTTTCCTCCAGTTTTCAAAATGATATAGGTGACAGTCACTTTAAAAGTGACTGTCACCTTCAGTGCGACGTAGACTCTCAACGAACTTTAAATCTTCTTTACTTAACTCCGCCTTCTCTAACATATCGGGGCGTTTGTTGAAGGTGCGAGTAAGGGCTTGTTCGCGGCGCCATTTGTTTATTTTGGCGTGATTGCCGCTGGCTAAGACATCGGGCACTTTCCAGCCGCGGAATTCGGGTGGCTTGGTGTAATGCGGATATTCCAATAAGCCCATCGAATGTGAGTCATCTTCGGCGCCAGTGGGGTCACCGAGCACGCCGGGGAGCAGACGTGAGACCGCGTCAATGATCATCAAGGCTGGGAGTTCACCGCCGGTGAGTACGTAATCGCCGATGGAAATTTCGTCAGTGACCAGATGTTCGCGGATGCGTTCATCAATCCCTTCGTAGCGACCGCAGAGCAGGACAATGCGTTCGTGACGGGATAATTCTTCGGCGATGCGTTGATTAAAGACACGTCCCTGCGGGGTGAGTAAAATGATCGGGATGTTTGAGGCAGTTTCCGGCTGAGTCTGAAGCGGATTGAGTCCCAACACGGTTTCGATGGCTTCAAAGACCGGTTCGGGTTTCATGACCATGCCGCCGCCACCGCCGTAAGGTGTATCGTCAGTGGTGTGGTGTTTATCGTGGGTGTAATCGCGGATGTTGTGAACGCGCACGTCGATCAGTCCCTTTTGGCGGGCGCGGTTGAGAATGCTGGATTCAAGATAGGGGGGGAAGATCTCGGGCAGGAGGGTAAACACCTCAAATTGCATACAGGGATTTTACCGCTTGTCGCATAAAAAGGAAACTTTTGAGTTGATTTTCGAGTCTTAAGATAAGAGCTAAATAAGAACTGGCTTGCGCCTCTGCGTTGCCAATGATAATATGAAAATATGTATTTACCGAGAAGCACAAAATGGAGTATGAACCGCCGCCGCAGACGTCCCAACTATTTTGGGTTGGTGATCTTTGCGTTGGTGGTGTTGTTTGGCTATTATTTCAACCGGGTGTATTTGCCTTCCACGCCGTTGTTGGCGGGTCCCACGCCGACTGCAACACGTTCGCCGGAAGCGTATAAAACGGAGGCGGAACAACTTTTTAATGAAGGTAAGTTGACGCAAGCCATTGAAGCCTATCAGGCGGCGATCAGCGCTTCACCACAAGATCCATCCTTGTATGTGGGGCTGGCGCGTATTCAAGTGTGGGCAGGGCAGCCTGAAGAAGCGCAGAAGAATGCCGAGTATGCCTTGTTGTTGAATAACAACAACGCGATGGCGCACGCCGTACATGCCTGGGCGTTGGATTGGCAGGATGGCAAAAATGGACAAGCCCTGGAAGCGATTGACGAGGCACGAAAGCTGGATGATCGGAATGCGGTCATTGAGGCATATTATGTAGAGATATTGGTTGACTCGGGTTTTGATAATTATGAAAAGGCGGCAGAGCGATCACGTGTGGCATTGGCGTTGGACGATAAGATCGTGGAGACGCACCGCGCGCGCGGTTATTTGTTGAATGTCACACAAAATTATGAAGAATCCATTCGGGAGTACGAATCAGCGCTCAAGCTCAACAAAAATCTTGCACTCCTATACATGGAGCAAGGCGATAATTATCGTGCCATATCTGCGAAGGATGAAGCTGTTCAAGCATATACAACCGCGATCACTTTGAATCCCACCGATCCTGAACCCAGTTATTTGATCTCACGCACCTATTCAACTTTTGGCGAATATGCCAAAGCTTTGCAGTATGCAGAATCTGCCGTGGGAGTCAGCCCGGGCGATGCCGGTTATCGTGGTAATTTGGGTGTGATGTATTATCGTAATTTTGATTATGTACAGGCGCTGCGGGAATTAGGGTTTGCGATTTTTGGCGGTACAACGAAGGAGGGTGTGACGATCACAGGTATTCCACTTTCCAGCAGCCAACTGGTGACCGAGTATTACTTCACTTTTGGTTTGACGTTGGCACGCATGAATCAGTGTGGGGATGCGTTGAAGATCGTGCAGGAACTTCAGACCAAGGTATCAACAAATGAAGTTGCCATGGATGCCGCCAACCGCACGATCGAGATCTGTCAGGAAAATTTGAACAACCCCGCAGTGGATACGCCCACGCCTACCGTTCCTGCGCCTATTGAAACTGAAACTCCGGTTCCCACGCCATGAACATCGCCCCGCGTCGTCCGCTTTTTAATCGCCGACCCCAATCGAATATCTATCGCATGTTCGTGTGGGTGATGATGATCCTGGGAGGGGTCTGGTTCATTCAGCAAGTGACCACAGGTGAGATCAAGCCTTTATTTCAAGCCACACCGACGCCCACCCGTGCTGTCGAATCCTTTTTGATGGAGGGGGACGCCAACTTCACCGCCGGAAATTTGAACAGCGCGATCGCTGCCTACCGTGAAGCTGTGCGCGTGAACCCGAACGACTCTGAAACTTGGGCAAAGCTGGCGCGCATTGAAACGTACTCATCAGCATTTTTGATCACCAATGCCGAGAGAAAAGAACGCCTGCTTCAAGCATTGGACTCCGCGAAAAAGGCGGTTGAACTCGACTCAGAAAGCAGTACAGCGCATGCCATTCTTGCTTTTGCCTTGGATTGGAATGCTGACGCTTCAATTTATAAAGATGACCTAAGCCAAGTGGATAAGTTTCTGGCAGAAGCTGAGCAGGCGGCGCTCACGGCTTTGCTAAAAGATAACACCAACACCCTGGCTCTGGCTTATTACGCAGAAGTGCTTTTGGATCAAAACAAGTGGAATGAGGCGGAGCAGAACATCAACCAGGCATTAGCACGTGAAGATGCTGACCAGATCATGGACGTTCATCGCGTCAATGCCGCCATCCTCGAAACTTTGGGACAATATAACCTGGCGATTTCTGAATACGATAAGGCGATCGCCATCGAACCGAACTTCACCTTTTTATATCGGCGTGCAGGTGCAAATTATCGTCGTCTCGCGATTGAGATCTCTGACGCGAAGGCGGCGAGACCTGTTTATGAAAAATCGCTGGAATATTTTCAAAAGGCTGTGCGTATCAACGAACAGATCGGGGTGAAAGACCCGGGTCCGTATCTATCCATATCTAGTACTTATTCTCAACTGGGTGAATTTTTCGCCGCGGCGCGCAATGTGCAAAAAGCACTGGAATTTCAACCGACCAATGCGGATATTTACGGACAGTTGGGCATCGTCTATTTTCGCTCGCGAAACTATGAGGGTTCGATCGATACGTTGAAATGTGCAATCCGCGGATGCTCAGGGGAAGCATCGTGTTTAGGAAGGGGCTTGGACGGATGTGCTCCTGAACTTGGTCCTAAATTCAGCGCATACGAGATCACGGGGCTGCCAATTTCGCCGGACACGATCGTGTATTACTATACCTATGGCTCGGTGCTCTCGGCGTTAAGCCGCAAAGCCGACAATAAATGCGGCGAGGCAAATCAGATCTTTGGTGAGGTTAGAGCCGAGCTGGTCAAAAATCCGGATGCCTATACGGATGGCTATCAAACGATCGTGAGCATTATTGAGGCAGGCGAAGCCATTTGTCAGTCCTTGGCTGATGATGCAGTCGCAACTCCCACGGTCGAAGGGGAGACGGGTACGTCCACGCCTGAAGCGGGGGCAAGTGATGTGACGCCGACGCCGACTCCGTAGAATATTTTATGATGTCATGCTGAGCGAAGCGAAGCGAAGCATCTCTGCGATTATTTTAGAGACCCTTCGCTGGCGCTCAGGGTGACATAAAGCGAGTCTGCTATATCAGAGCTTTGTAAGAAATTCAACAATCCCCTTGACTTGACCTCCTGAAATAGGTAAACTTGGAATTAGCACTCTGCGAGTTGGAGTGCTAATTCTGTGATTATGCAAAATTTGCAAAAACCAAACCCTTATCAGGAGGCATAAAGATGGCAAGTAAATTGAAACTGAAGCCCCTTGGCGGACGTGTGATCGTGGAACCGATCGAGCAGGAAGAAATGACTGCCGGCGGTATCATCCTTCCCGAAACCGCTAAAGAAAAACCCCAGGAAGGCAAGATCCTGGCTTCTGGACCCGGCGAACGTGACGAAGCCGGTAACCGCATCGCCATGGAAGTGAAAGTTGGCGATAAGGTGCTGTACGCAAAGTATTCTGGCACCGAAGTGAAAGTGGATGGCAAGAAGTTGCTCATCCTGCGCGAAAGCGACATTCTAGCCGTGGTCGAAGGCTAATTCTGGAGGAATGAAAAATGGCTGCTAAACAAATTGTCTTTTCAGAAGACGCCCGCCGCAAGCTCAAGAACGGTATGAATACTGTTGCGAACGCGGTTGGTGCAACTCTCGGGCCCAAGGGCCGCAACGTGGCGATCGATCGCAAGTTCGGTTCACCCACTGTTACGCACGACGGCGTTTCCGTCGCGAAAGAAATCGAACTCGAAGATCCGTTCGAGAACATGGGCGCGCAGCTCCTCAAGGAAGCCGCCCAGAAGACCAATGACATTGCCGGTGACGGTACCACCACCTCCACCGTTTTGGCGCACGCCATCGTGAACGAAGGTCTCAAAGCCCTCGAAGCTGGCTTCAACCCGATGTTCATCAAGCATGGCATCGAATTGGCGACTGCTACGATCGTCGAAGAACTCCGCAAGATGTCGGTCAAGATCGACACCAAGGAAGAGATCGCTTCCGTCGCCACCAACTCCGCGGCTGACGAAGAGATCGGCAACTTGATCGCCGACGTGATGGACAAAGTCGGCAAAGACGGCGTCATCACCGTCGAAGAATCCAAGTCCATGCAGTTCGAGCAGGAATTTGTGGAAGGTATGCAGTTCGATCGCGGTTACCTCTCCGCTTACTTCATCACCAGCGCCGACAAGATGGAAGCTGTTATCTCCGACGCGTATGTGTTGATCAACGAAAAGAAGATCTCGGCTGCTCAGGACATCGTGCCTTTGCTCGAGAAACTCGTCCAGATCGGCAAGCGCGAACTCGTCATCATCGCTGAAGATGTGGACGGCGAAGCTCTCGCTACCCTCGTGTTGAACAAACTGCGCGGCATGCTCAACGTGCTCGCCATCAAAGCCCCTGGCTTTGGTGATCGCCGCAAGGCTATGCTGCAGGATATCGCCGTCCTCACTGGCGGTACCGTGATCTCTGAAGAAACCGGTCGCAAGCTCGAGACCGCTACTCTGGCTGACCTCGGTCGCGCTGAGAAGGTTGTCTCTGACAAAGAGAACACCACTATCATCGGCGGCAAGGGCAAGAAGAGTGAGATCGATGGTCGCGTGAAAGAAATCCGCGCGGAAATTGATCGCTCCACCAGCGACTATGACAAGGAAAAACTGCAGGAACGCCTTGCCAAGTTGAGCGGTGGCGTTGCCATCATCCGCGTGGGTGCTGCAACCGAAACCGAAATGAAGGAAAAGAAACATCGCGTGGAAGATGCTCTCTCTGCCGCTCGCGCTGCAGTTGAAGAAGGTATCGTCCCCGGCGGTGAGATCTCCCTCATCAATGCTTCCACCAAGCTTGATAAGCTCAAGGCTGATGATGAAGAAGCCCAGGTTGGCGTCAACATCGTCAAGAAGGCGCTCGAAGCCCCGATCCGCAAGCTTGCTTCCAATGCTGGTCAGGATGGTTCCGTCATTATCGATACCGTCCGCCGCACCGCCGCCGAGAAGAAGAACAAGAACATCGGCTACAACGTGCTCACCGGCAAGTATGTCGATATGATCGAAGCCGGTGTCATTGACCCGGTCAAGGTTGTGCGTGGCGCGCTCGAAAACGCTGCCTCCATCGCCGCGATGATCCTCACTACCGATGTGCTCATCACCGACCTGCCCGAGAAGGACAAGGCTCCCGCCATGCCTCCTGGTGGCATGGGTGGTATGGACTACTAAACCAATTCGTTGGGACACAGCAGCGCTGTGTCCCAACGTTTTTAACGTATAATACGGGGCGATGTTTCCTAATCACCGCAAAAAATACATTTGGATTTATTTGACTCTGCTGACCGCACTCGGACTCTCCGCGTGCGCTTCACTTTCTACGCCTACAGTTGTTTCAACCCCAACAGCCACTTTTACGCCTCTGCCTCCCACTGCCACCCCTGAACCCCTGGCATTAACCGTGAACGGCGAAGGCATCCCGCTTGTGGAGTTCAATGCTGAACTTGCGCGTTACACGACTGCGCAAACTGCTCTAGGCAAAACAGTGGATTCCGCTGCCGCTACCAGCGCTGTGATCGAAGATTATGTGGCGCAACTGCTGCTGGCACAAGCCGCACATGCGAACGGCTTTACTCTCGATGATGCAGCATTGCAAGCGCGCATCGATTCTCTTGCCGCGCAAGTCGGTGGGGCGGAGGGGTTGTCAGCGTGGCAACAGAGTCATGGATACAGCGAGCAGGCTTTTCGGTCGGCTTTGAGGCGTGCGGCTGAATCGGCCTGGATGCGTGACAAGATAATTTCAACTGTCCCCAGTACTGCCGAGCAGGTACACGTCCAGCAAATTCTGCTCTATAATCAAGATACGGCTCAAAATTTTCTGGCGCAATTAAATGGTGGAGCCGATTTCAATGAGCTGGCGTTTAAAGCCGATCCGCTGACGCGCGGCGACCTGGGTTGGGTGCCGCGAGGTTACCTGCTCAATCTTCAAATTGAAGAGGCAGCGTTCAACCTGAGTGTGGATCAATTTAGCGATGTGATCGCCACGGACGTTGGGTTTCATATCGTTAGGATTTTGGGACGTGACCCGAGCCGTCCGCTTTCACCGGACGCACTTTTATCTCTGCAAGAAACGGCGCTGAAAAAATGGGTTGAAGAGCAAAGAGCCCAGGCAAATGTAGTGCTTGCGCCTCAGTAGTTTCATAATATGGAGCGAATTCAATGAGTGACGATTTTAACTTTGATGGAAAACCAACGCGGTCGCGGGGTGGCGGCGGTACCGCCATGAATATGTGGGATATGCTTTCGATCCTGGTCTTGATCATTACTGCCTGCCTGGTGGGATATTTTGCGCTCATCTTTTTCAACCCTGATTCATCCATGAACTTCCTGCGCCCGGGCAATGTGGTTATTAATGGACAACAAGGTCCTACAACCACGCCCACGCTGATCCAAATGCAGCCGACGTGGACTTCGAGTCCCACGCTTGAAATGACGCCTACGAACACACCGCGCCCCACTTTTACTTCCATCCCTACGAATACGCCATTTTCGTTGGTGCCTCCAACAAAAACACCCAAACCACCCACAGTTACGCCCACACCCAAGGCGCCGTTTACCGCTTCGGTTTCGCAACAAGACAGCACTTTGTATCACCCTGACCTGGCGTGTAACTGGGCAGGTATCGGCGGCGCTGTAGTGGATGCGAAAAATACCCCTGTGATCGGCATGGTGGTCGTGTTGCGTGGTTCCCTGGACGGCAAGTTGATCGAGCTGCAAACGGTGAGCGGCATCAACCCGGAATATGGTCCTTCAGGTTTTGAATTTGTGTTGGGCAGTGCCCCGTTCAAAACTGATAAAGATTTATACATTCAACTTGTGGACCAAAGCAACCTCCCGCTTTCAGAGAAGATCTATATTTCCACTTCTTCTGAATGTACAAAGAATCTGGTGCTCGTGCGCCTCAAGAAGACTCGCTAAAGGTAACGCGAGATAATATCTCGCTCATACATAAAACAAAAACGGCGGCGACCAAATTGGTCGCCGCTGTTTTGTTTGCTCTCTTGCATAAGTGAGCCAATGCTTAGCCACAGAGCGCACAGAGCTCTGTGAGAAAAGCTGTTAAGCTCTATTTTTCTCTGTGATCTCTGTGGCAAAAAGACTTTTGCAAGATGTCTATCATTTGACCGCTACATTCCAGTGCAGGTACTTGTTGTGCTTGCCTCGTACGATATCTTCGTATAGGGTTCGGAGCTTCGTCGTGATGGGACCCATTACCCCCGCACCAACAGGACGATGATCGATCTTCGTCACAGCGGTGACCTGTGCAGCGGTTCCGGTCAGGAACATTTCTTCGGCGATGAACACTTCCGTGCGATCAATGGAGCGTTCGACAACTTCCAATCCCAATTCTTTGCGCGCCAACTCGATGATCGTTTTGCGAGTGATACCTTCGAGAATGTTGTCTGTCACAGGCGGCGTGACCAGCACACCGTCGCGCAACATGAAGATGTTCATGGCTGAACCTTCAGAGATATGTCCGTTGTTATCAAGCACCAACGCTTCGTCAAAACCTGCGCGGTTCGCATCGGTCTTGATCAGCGCGGAGTTGGCGTACGCGCCCGCGACCTTGCCGCGTGCCGGGATGACGTTATCGTCAATGCGCCGCCAGGAGGAAATGGTCACATGCGCGTTGGTATCGTTCGCCACGTATTTATCGAACGCCGTCACGAACATGCTGAACTCATCTTTGAGGTTATGCAAGCGCACGCCGATGCCCATATCCGCTTTGTAGAAAGTGGGGCGCAGGTAAATATCCTGTTGCCAGTGATCGGTTTTCAACAAGTCAAGCGTGAGCTGGATCAAACCCTCTTCATCATACAGCGATTGCATCGACATGATCTTTGCTGAGTGTAACAACCGGCGAAAATGATCATAGGGACGAAAAACGAAGAGACTTTGCTGCTCTTCGTTCCAGTATGCGCGCATACCACTGAACACGGCTGTGCCATATAAAAAGCCATGCGTGGCTATATTCACTTTTGCGTCCGCCAACGGGACGATCTTGCCTTCGAAGAACGCGTGCTTCGAGAGATCCACCAGGACACCTCCAATAAAATTTGAGATAGGGACCGACTCTTACGTACGAATTATACCTGATTCGCTCCGCTTCACTCTCAGCCTGGTTTTGATTCTATGTAGACGGCTTTATTTCATCTGATAATTCCTTGCTTGACAATTTACAGAATCTCGTTAAAATCTAATTCGATAACCATCGAATTAGATTGAGAGTGTGAACCATGAATCCTGAACCCGAAATGTTGACCTTTGTCAAAGCTATGGCGTCTGCCGAGCGCTTGCGCGTGATCGGCGCCCTCGTGCGCGGACGTGCCACCCAAGCTGAGATCGCCGAACAGTTGCACGTCCCGGTGCGGGATGTGTTCCAGCATTTGTCGTTTCTCGTGCATGTGGGTGTTGTGCGTGAAGAGGACGGTGTCTACGACCTGGATGAGAAAGCCATCGAGACGCTGGCGCGCGGACAGTTCGAGGGCAAGCGCCCTGCCTACGAAGCGAAAGGGGAAAAGCAAGAGGATGTCCGCAAGGTGTTGAAGGCTTATCTCAATGCCGATGGGACGCTCAAACAAATTCCTCAGGAAGGAAAGAAGATGATCATCATTTTGAACTTCATCTTGGATGTCTTTCCTTTTGATACCAACTTTACTGAGAAGGAAGTCAATACCATCCTACGCCGCTTCCATGTAGATACGGCTACGTTGCGTCGTAATTTGATCGATTACGGTTTTATGGCGCGTGAAAGTGACGGCACTCGTTATTGGAGAGTCAAAGATGGAGAATAAAGTGAAATCCAGAAGGGAACTCAATCGAGAATATACAGAACGAGTGAAACCGGCTGGCGTGTATCAAGTGAAAAACCTTGCAAATGGAAAAGTTCTATTGGGTAGCAGCCTGAATCTGGAAGGTCCCTTGAACCGCCACAAGTTCATGCTCAAGATCGGTAGTCACCTCAATAAAGACTTGCAGAAGGATTGGGATGAATTAGGCGCGGAGAAGTTCGCTTTCGAAATTTTGGAGCAGGTTCAAGTCAAAGATGACCCGAACTTTAATCTGAAAGATGAATTAACACTGCTGGAAATGATCTGGCTAGAGAAACTCCAGCCGTTTGGTGAGCGCGGCTACAACCTCAATGAAAGAATCCGCGAGGCATAACCCCATGAGCGAAGAACTTGTCACCTTTTTCAAGGCGCTGGCAGATGCGAATCGTCTGAAGATCGTTGGTCTGTTGGCAGAAAAACCCTACAGCGTCGAAGAGTTAGCGGCGTTGTTGCAGCTCAAGCCTTCGACCGTTTCGCACCATTTATCCAAGCTCGCCGAAGCGGAGTTGGTCAGTTCCCGCGCGGAAAGTTATTACAGTATCTATCAATTGGATAAAAAAATGCTGGAGGAAAAATCGCGCAGTATGTTTTCGCAGACCGAGCTGTCCAACGTCGCTGCCGAAGTGGACGCAGATGCGTATGATAACAAGGTCATCAAGGATTATTCGAAGCGCGATGGCAGTTTGAAAACGTTACCAGCCCAACGCAAAAAACTCGAAGCGATTCTGCGGCATGTTGTACAAGCTTTTGAAATGGGGAAACGGTATAGCGAAAAGCGTGTCAACGAAATCCTGTCACAATATCACGAAGATACAGCCACCCTGCGGCGTGAATTGGTTGGATATGGCTTGATGCAACGTGAAGGCGGTGGGGGCGAGTATTGGCGGATCTAATCGGCTCAAAAAAACTTAGCCACAGAGTACGCAGAGACCTTTGAGATTTTTTCTCAGAGAATTCTTTGTGCTCTGTGGCTAAAAGCTAATTGCTAACAGCTAACTGCTGCTCTTTATTTCTTCCCCATGTGATCCTTATTGACCAAGCCTCTTTGCCACGCATACACAGCGACTTGGGTACGGTCAGCGAGATGCAACTTGCTGAGAATATTACTCACATGTCCTTTCACCGTGTATTCACTGATCACCAATTTCTCCGCGATCTGACTATTCGTCATGCCGTTGGCGATCAAGCGCAGCACGTCCAACTCGCGCTCGGTCAACTCGGTAAATAGCGGTTGCTCTTCACTATTATCACTGCGGATATTTTGCAGAACACGCGCCGCTACCAGCGGATGCAACGTCACTTCTTTTTGCGCGGCGCGGCGTAACGCATCTACCAACTTTTCCATCTTCATATCTTTCAAAATATATGAGATCGCACCAGCCTTCAACGCCGGAAAGATATGCACATCCTCGTGATACGAAGTCAGTACCACAACCTGCGTGCGCGGGCTGATCTGCTTGATGCGCCGTGTCGTTTCCACGCCATCCATGCCCGGCATGATCAGATCGAGCAAAACAATATCGGGGATCAAATCAGAGACCAGCTTGAGTGCATCCTCACCCGAGGCTGCCTCGCCGATCACCTGAAAATCCTTGACCGTTTCAAGATAAGCGCGAATCCCATTCCGCACGACCTCATGATCATCCACGATTAAAATACTGTTACGATTTTGATGACTAGCCATCTTCGACTCCTGCTTAATTTTTAGTGGGTACTTGTACGATGAGCCGGGTGCCCTGCCCGGGCGCGCTCTGGATCTGCACCGTGCCGTGGACACTGCTTATCCGTTCACGGATCGAGCGCAAGCCCATGCCGTGCGGCTTTGCCTGGGTATCAAACCCCTGACCATCGTCTGATACTAATAACTGCACCGAATCAGAATTGTAGACGAGTGCAAGGTCCACGCGTTTTGCCTGGCTGTGACGTGCCACATTCGCCATCGCCTCTTGCGTGACGCGGTAAATTGCCTGCTCGATCTCAAGCGGCAAACGATGTTCGTTCCGCGCCGAGAATTGCACCTTGGTATCGTTACGGTTTTCCCATTCAAAGATATGTTCCCGCAGAATGTTCGCCAAGCCTTTTTCTTGCAGCGCGAGCGGGTAGATCTCTTGTACGAGGAAGGTCAACTCCTGGATCACATCCGCCACCAGGTTCTCCGCTTCGTTCAAATGGACTGAAACTGAATTCCCGTTGCCGTTCAAGATGCCGCGGGCGGTGCCAAGCTGTGCGAGCGCCGCAAAGGCTTTTTGTTTGGCAGAGTCGTGCAGGTCACGGGCGAGGCGGTTGCGTTCTTCCATCACTGCCAGGTCTTTGGTCTGTTCGAACAATTCCATGTTGGCGATCGAAATGGATGCGCGGTTCACCAACGCAGAGAACACGCGCACCGCATCATCGCCGATCATATCCAGGTTTGTAAACCCAACATTGAAGACCGCTGCCACTTTATGGTCCACCACGATGGGGAGGTGGACAAACGATTTGATGCCCTCCGCCAAAATAGCAGCGCGGACATCAGGGCGCAGATCTTCAGGCGCAATGTCGGTGACCAGCACCGGCTTGCCAGAAGCGAGAACCCGTCCTACGATGCCTTCGCCTTTTGCAAATTCCATGACCTTCAGCGTAGCAGGCGCAAAACCGTGACTGACACGCGGCACCACTTTGGTCTGTTTCTCATCCCATGCAAACACCACGCTGCGATCGGCGTGCAGCATGTCCACTGCCACATCCACCAGGGTTTGAAAAACCTGATTTAAGCTAACGTTGCGCAGGATGCGTTCATCCGCTTTGTAGAGGGCTTCCATTTCCCGGCCGCGTTTTTCAAGCGCCTGCGTACGTTCCTGCACGAGACGTTCCAATTCACGGTTGCGGTCTTGAATGGCTTTGGTGCGCAAACGGAATCCGCCGGCTACGACAACAAATGCACCCAATACTACTAGCGCACGAAATACATTGGTTTGCCAGAACGGCGGGATCACCGTCACGCTAATGCGGGTGGGAGTTTCGGTCCATACCCCATCACTGTTTGTCGCTTTCAATAACAACGTGTATTCGCCGCCTGGGATGTTGGTATACCTGCCGCTCCGTTTTGTTCCGATGAAGTGCCAGTTTGTATCAAAGCCATCGAGGAAGTAGGCATATTGATTTTTGCCAGGTTGGTTGTAGCCCAATGCCGCAAAATCAAACTCAAGGGAATTCTGGGGCCATTCCAGGGTGACCGCCTGCAATGTCTCCACACTGGATTCGGTCACGATCGGCTGGTCATCTTGGGTCAGAGAGATCAATGCCACCTGGGGAGTGTACGCGTTATCGGCAATATCATCCGGTCGAAAAACGGTGAGACCGTTAATGCCCCCAAAATAGAATTCACCATCTTTGCTCTTGGCATAAGCGAAGGAGTTGAATTCGTTACTTTGCAAGCCATCACTTGTATCAAAATTGGTGAAGACTTTGGTTTCAGGATCAAAACGCGAGATGCCGAAATTTGTACTCATCCACAAATTGCCGTGGGCATCTTCCAGAATACCGTACACCACGCCATTTGGCAGGCCGTCCTTTTCAAGATAATAGGTGAACGAGTCAGTTTCAGGGTGATATAGATTCAGTCCGCCGCCATCGGTGCCAAACCAAATGCGCTGCTTGCTATCCTGATAAATGGACATGATGGAATCGTTGTTGAGGCTGGTTTTATCCTGAGGGTCGTGGTGATACTGGGTAAACAAACCGGTGGCAGGGTCAAAGTGATTAAGCCCGTTTTCAATAGTACCGACCCATAATTTTCCGGTGTTGTCTTCATGAATGGAATACACGAGCATACCGCTTAGCGAATTCGGATCGTTTTTGCGGGGCGTGTAATGGATGAATTGCCCGGTCGTGCGGTCGAGATGATCCAGCCCGGCAGCTGTGCCCACCCAGACCTCGTTCTTACTATCCACGAAGACCACATAGACATAGTTTGAACCGAGGCTGTCCTCGTTCTGCATTTCACGACGGAAGTGCGTGAATGTGGAGGTTGCCCGGTCAAAGCGCTCGAGTCCGTTGGTGGTGCCGATCCACAAATAGCCGCCCTGATCCTCTGTAATGGAAAAGATGTCATTGGAGCCGAGGCTGTTTGGGTTGCGCGGGTCGTTCTGATAACGGACAACGCGATTGGTCTGCCGATTAAAACGATTCAATCCATTGTTGGTGCCGATCCAGGCGTAGCCCTCTGAATCGACATAAATGGGAACGATCGAATTGTCACTGATGGTTTCAGAGTTGAGCGGGTCGTGGCGATAATAGGCAAACAGGTCGGTTTGACGATCGTAAATATTTACGCCCCCGGCGTTCGCACCGATCCATAAGGTGCCACTGCGGTCTTCGTACAGTGAAGCTACATGATTCTTGCTCAGGCTTTTTGAGAAGGCTGGGTCGTGATAGTAATGCACAAAGCCCTTGCCGGGCTCATAGCGATTAAGACCATTGGCGGTGCCAACCCATAAATTGCCGGTGCTATCGATCAGCAGGGCATTGATGGCATTGCTTGAAATATTTTTTGCCAGGTCGCTGGCTTCGACAGCCTGGCTGTCATCCGAACCCTGGTTATCGGGCAGCGGGTTTTCCATATCTGCTGGGGGCTTGAGAAAACGATCGAACAAGCCGGTGCTGGGGTCAAAGCGGTTCAAGCCATTGCGCGTGCCAACCCATAGGATGGCATGGTCATCTTCTACAATGGCAGTGACCGCATCAAAGCTGATCGTGTTGAGATTTTCAGAATTGCTCTGATAGGTTTCAAAAGTATTGTTTTGAACATCGAACTTTTTTAAACCACCGCCCGAGGTGCCCAGCCAATATTGGCCACGCTTATCCTGCAGCATGGTGGTGATTTTGTTTTTGTTGGCATTCTCCACATCGGAGGGGGTGGCGAGATAATGCTTGAATTGATTCAGCGTTTTATCGAACAGGTCAAGCCCCTCAGGCGTGCCAACCCACAGGTTGTTCGCCTGGTCGCGATAGATCATATTGACATGATTGTTGTTCAGGCTGGTTGGATTCTTGGGATCATGGTTGTAGTGGGTGAACGTTTCAAGGCGCGGGTCAAAACGATTCACACCCTGGCGGGTGCCGATCCATAAATAGCCCTCGGCATCTTCCACGATCGCTGTGATCCAGCCGTCGCTTAAACTTTCGGGAACTTCGGGGTCGGGTTTATAGATTTTGAAAGTGTAGCCGTCGTAGCGATTGAGTCCATCCTGGGTGCCGAACCACATAAAGCCCCGGCTATCTTGAAAGATGACATCCACCGAACTTTGCGAGAGACCTTGTTCAATGTTGAGATGATCAAAACGCAGGACACATTCGCAGACCTCAGGGAGTGACGTTTGTAGTGCGCGGTTCGGGGCAACGGGACGGCTGCTCGGCGCTGAATCAGCTGTGGGTGTAGCTGGAGGCGTGAGTCCACCTCCGCAGGCGGTTAAGTTGAGGGCGAGAATCAGCCCGATTAAGCAGGAATACATCCGTTTCACATCCACAGTATAGTACATAACGAGTTCATTTTATTCGGCATGAGAGTGATTTCAATACCCCTCCTTGGAGGGGTTTTTGTATACCGGTTGAGATAGGAATTGCAGACCGCTCTCATCCTTTGAGTGGGGCGTTAATCATCACAGCGTAGGATGGGAAACACCTTCATAGACGGATGCTTGATTGGCGTGGCGTACGTATGATGGGGACAGATTAACCTGACTGCCGCTTAATGGATTGATTTTCTATATGAGTGAAGTTATGCGGCATCTTGTAATCTGCTTTGCTTTCAATGATCTCCTCACCGAAAGCAACCCAAAGGAAGTTGAGACGGACACCGGGGCTACGCAACCCGGTTCCGTCTCACTCCGTATTCGAACATACGCATTACGTCGCACTGTAGCGCGATGTGAAATAAAAAAGCAGCAGATAAAGGAGGTGGTTTGTATTGATGAAACTGTGAGGCTGTTTTCTAACCCCAAACCTAATTTGATTTCAAGGAGAGAAGAGCATGAAAATTAATAAACTGTATTCTGCTTTGAGTTTACTGGTGTTGCTAAGCATGGTGTTGGCGGCCTGTGCGCCTGCCACTGCAACCGCAACGGAAGCGCCTGCCGCAATGACCGAGGAGCCTGCGGCAACCGAAGCGCCGACTGCAGCGCCGACGGCAGAACCAACTGAAGCTCCCACAACCCGCACTGGCGCCTGGGTGGACCAGGTGGTTCTTACGAAACAAGATTCCGCCGAAGCCGCTCTTTCGCAATTGAATTCCGGTGACATTGATATCTATGCCTACACAGTGGCAGAAGCCCCGGTGTTTGAATCATTGAAGCAGAGCCCCAACCTCACTTCGGCGCAATTGGTCGGGTCCAATAACAGTCTGATGTTTAACCCGGCTACCTTCAAAAATGGCAAGCTTAATCCGTTCGTGGACCCGCAGTTCCGTGAAGCCATGAATTACCTGGTGGATCGCAACTATGTGGTGCAGGAAATTTATAAAGGCCTAGCCCTGCCGAAATTTACCGCGCTGACCACAGTGTTCCCCGATTATGCGCGCTATGCTGATATTGCGCGCGAGTTGGAAGCCAAATATGCCTATAACAAAGATAAGGGTATTGAAATCGCCACTGCCCGCATGGAAGCGCTCGGCGCCACCAAGGTGGATGGCAAGTGGACTTTTAACGGTGAACCCGTTACGTTGATCTTTCTCATCCGTGTTGAAGATAATCGCCGCGCCATTGGTGATTATTTTGCGAATGAAATGGAAAGCCTGGGCTTTACCGTGGATCGCCAATACAAGACCCGCAGCGAAGCCTCGCCGATCTGGGGTCAAAGCGACCCAGCCGATGGCTTGTGGCATGTGTACACCGCCGGTAATGTGAATCAACAGATCGCCCGTGATGAAGGCACCAACTTCAGCGGCTATTACACACCGCGTGCAGGTCCCAGCCCCATCTATCAATCATATACACCGTCGCCCGATTTTGATGCTGCCGCGCTCGCGCTCGAAGGCAGTAACTTCAAATCTTTGGATGAACGTCGTCAGTTGTTCGAGACTGCCCTGCGCCTCTCGATGGAAGACTCGGTGCGCATCTTTGTCGTTGACGAAGCCAGTTTTTCACCGCGTGTCAATTCCTTGAGCGTGGCTTCAGATTTGGCGGGTGGTACGCAAGGCTCCCAGATCTGGGGACAGACCATTCGTTTTGAAGGCAAGGAAGGCGGCACTGCCCGCATTTCACAACCAGGTATTCTGGTAGATCCGTGGAATCCGCTTTCGGGTTCGAACTGGGTCTATGATGCCATGCCGCAACGCGGCACCAGTGACAATGGTGTCATTGCTGATCCGTATACTGGGTTGGCATGGCCCCAACGCATGGAACGCGCGGAAGTAGTTGGTCAGGAAGGTTTGCCGATGGGCAAGAGCCTTGACTGGGTCGATCTGTCATTCCAGCCACAGGTGCAAGTTCCCTCCGATGCATGGATCGATTGGGATGCAGCCAACCAAAAGTTTATTACTGCCGGTGAAAAGTTCCCCGATGGTTTAACTGCCAAGACCAAAGTGACTGTGTACTATCCTGGTGATATGTTCGATACGGTCACGTGGCATGATGGCAGTCCCTTGAGCGCAGCTGATTTTGTGATGAACATGATCCAGGTGTTCGATCAAGCCAAACCAGAAAGCCAGATCTATGATGAAGCCACTGTGGGCGGCACCGATGGCTTCCAGACGCATTTCAAGGGTGTGAAGATCGTTTCAACCAACCCGCTCGTCATCGAGACTTATGATGATGCCTATCAATTGGATGCGGAAACGCTCGTCTCTGGATTTGGTTTGTATCCCAACCCCACCTGGTGGCCCCAATATGCGTATGGTGAAGCACCCTGGCACACGATCGCCGTGGGTTACCTCGCTGAAGCCAACAAGGAACTGGCTTTCTCCACCGATAAAGCCGGAGCGCTATCCGTGGAATGGATGAACTTCATCAGCGGACCGAGCCTTGAGATCCTCAAGAAGTATCTCGATCAGGCAGATGCTGAAAGCTTCATTCCATATGCCGCCACACTTGGGGAATATATCACTGCCGCTGAAGCCAAGGCGCGTTATGAAAACCTCACTGCCTTCTATGCGGAACATAATCACTTCTGGGTCAATACCGGTCCCTTCGTGTTGGATAAGGTCTTCCCGGTGGAACAGACCATGACCCTCACGCGCTATGAGGCGTATCCTGATAACGCCGCGAAGTGGAGTCGCTTTGGCGGCGCGAAGATCGCCGAAGTGGAAGTGGACGGCGCTGGTCAGGTGCAGAGTGGCACCGAAGCTGTGCTCGATGTGTACATTACCTATAAAGGTGACCCGTATGCCAATGCTGATTTGAGCGATGTGAAATATCTGCTCTTCGATGCCAAGGGCGCGCTGGTTGGAACGGGTGCGGCAGAGGCGCTGGAGGATGGTCATTATCAAGTGACGCTTTCCGCCGATGTCACTTCAAAACTCGAGGCTGGTTCAACCAAGATCGAAGTCGTGGTTGTGCCCTCTGTAGTGAGTGTGCCGTCCTTTGCTTCGTTCGAGTTCGTGACCACAAAATAATTTTGAACGCCTTGAGCAGACAAGTTGTCGTCTGACTCTATAATAAAAAACAGAGGCGGAGGTATAACCCTCCGCCTCTGTAAGGAGAAGAGCATGGCTGAGTTAACCCTCCAGCCCGAAGCCGCCGTCCCTGAGGTGCAGCCCGGGAAAAAAGCGACCAACCCCGTGTCCCGTGTGATGCGGTATGTCTTGGTCCGTATTCTGACGTTGTTTGCCACGGTCATCGTGGGTGTGTATCTCACGATCCTGATCGCCAACATGGGCGGCTATGTGGATGAGATCCAGCGCGCCCAGATCCGCGAGGATGCGCAGCAACAGGCATTGAATAATCCCGCGTTCAAATTGTTAAGCCAGGAGGAAAAGCTTCAGCGGATCGCACAAACTGTGGCGTTGCGCGAGAAACGGGTTGGATTGGATCAGCCATTTGCGATTCGCAGTTTCCGCTTTTTGAGGAATGCGCTCACGCTCGACCTGGGCTGGACCCAAAACATGACCAGTGACTCCGGCTCGAAGCAGGTGCGCAACATCATGCTCGAGCGTTTGCCTGCTACCTTGCTGTTGTTCGCCACTGCGAACATCCTGTTATTTTTTTCGAGTATCTATATTGCGCTCGCGCTTTCACGGCGTTATGGCAATTGGCTTGATAAGCTGATCGTTTCGCTGGCACCGACCGGGTCTGCACCCGGTTGGTTTTATGGAATTTTTCTGATCGTAATTTTTGCAGCGGTATTGCGTATTTTGCCGTATGGCGGCATGGTCTCGGCACCGCCGCCAGAGAACGGCTTTGATTATTTTGTGAGCCTGCTTCAACATATGATCCTGCCGGTACTTGCCATTACATTGAGTACCATCTTCCTCAATATCTATAACTGGCGTACCTTCTTTCTGATTTATTCCAGCGAGGATTATGTGGATATGGCAAAAGCCAAAGGCTTGGGTGATCGCATGCTTGAAAGCCGCTACATCCTGCGTCCAACCCTGCCGAATATCATTTCCACATTCGCGCTCACCTTGATCTCGTTGTGGCAGGGAGCGCCGATCCTTGAATCGGTATTCGGCTGGCCCGGCTTGGGCGGGACGATCGTGCAGGCAATTGGTTTATATGAAACACCGGTCATTGTCGGCACTACGGTGGTCTTTGCCTACCTCTTGGCACTCACGGTTTTTTTGCTTGATTTTGTATATGCCCTCGTTGACCCACGAGTCAAAGTGGGGAGCGGGAGCTAAACATGGCGCGCTTATCTCGAAGCCTGCGTGAAATTTCTCAATATCCCTCTGCGATCGGCGGAGCGTTGATCATCCTTTTCCTGTTGGTGGTTTCGCTCTACACCATCATTGCCATCCCGTATGCAGAGGCGATCCGTTTGTGGCGCGGCGGGCAGGATGTGTGGTATCACAGCCCAACTACTGCCCAGCCCACCTGGGTCAATTATTTTCGCAACGACAAACTCCCCGAAACCGTTATCATCAATTCCAAGGATCTGCCAAAGGATATTCGCGAGATCGAGGGTGGCCGTGAAATTAGCATCGCGATGCCATTCGATTATTCCTTTGATTCCTTTCCTCAAGAATTGACGCTCTACCTCAACGCTGAATTCCTCGAAAAGCAGCCCTATGTCTCGATTGCTTTACAAACCCCGGATGGACGCACTGTCCGCATCGCTGACTTTGCCGTGGACCACACTCAGACCTTCGTCTTCTCACAGGACACCCGCCTCACGCGCCGACTGAAAGGCTTGGTCCCGCGCGAAGGGATTTTTCTCAACCCTGATTCTGATTCCACGAAACCCATCAAAGGCCAATATGTTCTAACCCTCAAGGTTCTCACCTTTGAACCAAATTCTGATGTGCAAGCCGAGTTCGTGATGTATGGTCAGGTGGCGGGCTGGGCAGGCACCGACCATCAACGCCGTGACCTCGGCATTGCCCTATTATGGGGCACGCCCATCGCGCTTTCCTTTGGGCTGCTGGCTGCGCTCGGCACCACGGTTACCACCATGGTGATCGCCGCGATCGGCGTTTGGTATGCGGGCTGGCTGGATAGCTTGATCCAGCGTGTGACTGAAGTGAATCTGGTTCTGCCCTTCCTCTCGATCCTGATCATGGTGGGCGCGTTCTATTCGCGCAGCATCTGGGTGATTTTGGGGGTCACGATTCTGCTGGGTATCTTCGGCGGATCGATCATTACCTATCGGTCTGTATTTTTACAAGTCAAAGAGTCGGCGTATATCGAAGCGGCACGCGCCTATGGTGCTGGCAATATGCGTATCATCATGCTCTACCTGATTCCGCGCATTATCCCGCTGTTGATCCCGCAACTTGTGACCTTGATTCCCAGCTACGTATTTCTCGAAGCCTCGCTGGCGGTGCTGGGTTTGGGCGATCCCGTTCTGCCTACATGGGGCAAGGTGATCACCGATGCCATCGGCAATGGCGCCCTCTATCAGGGAAATTATTACTGGATCCTCGAACCCGCCTTTTTATTAATGCTCACCGGCTTGGCGTTTGCCATGCTGGGATTCGTGCTGGATCGAATATTCAATCCGCGTTTGCGCGGGGTGTAGGTCACAACCATGAACACATCCACTCAACTGCTCCATATCGAAAATCTGACCTTACACTTCCGCACCCAAGCGGGAGCCGTGCAAGCGGTAGACGGCGTGAACTTTGATCTTGACCATCACAAAGCCGTGGTGATCCTGGGCGAATCAGGTTGCGGAAAAACATCCCTTTCAAAAGCCATTCTGCGGCTTCTGCCTCGCAACGTTGAAAAATATAGCGGCGAGGTTTATCTGCAGGGCGCAAACGTGATGGCGTATGATGATGAACAATTTCGCAAGAATGTACGCTGGGCAGAAATGTCACTGGTGCCGCAAGCTGCAATGAATTCCCTGAACCCGGTTGTCAAAGTGGGGGAGCAGGTGGCAGAGCCCGCCATGATCCATTTGGGTCTCAAAAGGGACGAAGCCTTTGGGCTGACGCGGCGCATGTTCCAACACGTAGGTGTGCCGGATGATTTTTTGGATAGATACCCCTTCGAATTAAGCGGTGGCATGCGTCAACGTGTGGCATTGGCGATGGCGCTCGTGACCAGCCCCAGCCTGATCCTGCTCGATGAACCGACTTCTGCCCTCGACCTGCTCACGCAAGCCAACATCATGAACGTGCTTAAACGTATCAAACATGAACTCGGCACATCTTTCATTCTCATTACCCATGATATTGCCACCTCCAGCGAATTGGCTGACGAAGTTGCGATCATGTATGCTGGTCAGATCGTAGAAACTGGCACGGCAAAGGATTTCTTCCCAGCACCCCTGCATCCCTATTCGCAGTTGTTGATGGCAAGCGTCCCACGCCTGCGCAGCGACTCAGACCCGATGTTCATCACCGGTCAGCCGCCGAGTTTGATCGACCTGCCCACAGGTTGTCGTTTCGCGGCACGTTGTCCGTTCCGCATGGAGAAGTGCAGCGAAAAACCACCAGTGATCCAAAGAGATAACCGCAAGGTCATGTGCTGGTTATATGCCTGAATAAGGATAAACTTGTTGGCATCTGCCCTCAAGGAGAATTGCCATGTTTAAGACAATACTGCGTGTTCTTGCCATGCTCGTCGTTGGAATCGTTTCTGGAGTCATTGGTCTGATTATTGGTGCTTTGATCGGCGGGAATTATGCCGAACAATTTGTCTTCAATGGAGTGCGAGGCTACGAAGCCACTGGGCAAGTCGGTCTTATTCTCGGTGCTTTGATTGGTGTAATTGCAAGTTGGTGGTTTCTGTTTAAAAGAAATTCATGAGGATGAACGGATCTGACATGTCAAAATTTGCTCTTTACGACACGCTTGCAAGTTTCAAAGATATTCATAAAGTCATCCTCAACTTTGCAGAGGAGTTGAATGACGAGCAACTGAACTGGAAACCGGAAGGTTACAGTACCTCCATTGGATTCCATCTCTGGCATCTCGCCCGCGAATCGGATTATCTCAAAGCCGCCATTTTGCAATACTATCCAGGCCTTGAACTTGGCATTGAAACTGAAAGCGAGATTTGGATCAAAGAAGGACTGGCGCAGAAATGGGGCTTTCCCACCGAAGCGCATGAAACCGTCGGCACAGGGTTGAGTGATGAAGTGGCAGCCCATTTGCCAATTCCACAAAAGGCTGAGTTGCTGGCGTATCTGCGGAATTCATATACCGCGCTGGAACAGCTTATTGAATTATTAGATACGCGTTATGCAACTTTTGAGAACCTGACTGAGGCGACACTCAAGAAAATCCAGGGTGCTCGTGCGAATCTGCTTGTGTTCCTGACGCATGATTGCCGACATCTTGGCATGATGGAATGTTTGAAAGGTCTGCAGACGGGTTTTGGTTCTGCCACAGAGAAAAGATAGATGCCATTGCGAGAAAGACTGGTGGTCGAGTAGAGCGAGTGTTTTCCTCGCTCGTATCGAGACCTAGCTTAAGAAAGCAATCCCCTCATCAAGTCGGAGATTGCTCACCGGCACTTGCGTGCCGGTGCAAGTGTCGCCAACAAACGGCTCGCAATGACATACAGGAGAATGCCATGATCACCGAAATACGAGAGGTAATAATGGATCAATTAAAAGTAAAAGCGCCCAAAGCTTTATTGGCTGTAAAAGACTTACATGTCTGGTATGAGCTGCGGCGCTTTGGGTTTGGGCACGCGGGCTACGTCAAAGCCGTGGACGGTGTCAGCTTTGATCTGGAAGAAGGGGAGACCGTGGCAGTTGTCGGTGAGAGTGGATGCGGTAAGTCCAGCCTGATGAAAACGATCCTCGGGTTGAACGTCCCGACAAGCGGAGAGGTCATCTTTGACGATGAGAATTTCTCCAACCTAAAAGGCAATGCGTTGCATCATTATCGTTTCAAGATCGGGTACGTGCAACAGGACCCGTATGGCGCGCTGCCGCCGTTCATGAAGGTGCAGAAAATTTTGGAAGAGCCGTTGATCATTAGCGGTATGAAAAATAAAGAAGAACGTCTGGCGCGGATTCACAAAGTGATGGGCGAAGTGAAGATGCACCCCGTGGATGATTTCCTGCAGAAATTCCCACACATGTTGAGTGGTGGACAGCAGCAACGCATCGTGATCGCGCGCGCGATGCTACGTGAACCGAAACTGATTGTTGCCGATGAACCCGTGTCGATGCTCGATGCTTCAGTGCGGGTTGAGATCTTGAAACTGATGCGCGCCTTGCAAGAGTCGCATGGGCTTTCGGTGATCTA
>CAZMQE010000002.1:9962-39871 GCA_964568115.1 uncultured Anaerolinea sp. | reverse complement strand
ATGGCGAAGACAAAATATGATCGTAGCAAACCGCATCTGAACGTAGGGACGATGGGCCACATCGATCATGGCAAGACTACGCTGACAGCCGCAATCACCAAAGTGGCAGGCTTCTCGGGGCAGGCAGAATTTCGAGCCTATGATCAGATCGATAACGCACCGGAAGAAAAAGCTCGTGGCATCACGATCAACATTGCGCACGTGGAATATCAGACGGATAAGCGTCACTATGCCCATGTGGACATGCCCGGACACCGTGACTACATCAAGAACATGATCACGGGTGCGGCCCAGGTCGATGGTGCTATTCTCGTGGTGGCAGCTCCTGATGGTCCGATGCCTCAGACCCGTGAACACGTGTTGTTGGCGCGCCAGGTGGAAGTGCCCAGCATTGTGGTCTTTTTGAACAAAGTGGATCAGATGAATGATCCTGAACTGTTGGAATTGGTGGAACTTGAGTTGCGTGAACTGTTGAGCAGCTACGGCTTCCCCGGCGACACCACCCCGATCGTACGGGGTAGTGCTAAAGCGGCTTTGGACAGTGCCAGCACTGACCCGAACGCACCTGAATACGCCTGCATCAAAGAATTGCTGCGGGTGGTGGATGAATACATTCCTGAACCGAAGCGTGAAATGGACAAGCCGTTCATGATGGCGGTGGAAGATGTGTTCTCGATCAAAGGTCGTGGTACGGTCGTGACCGGACGTGTGGATCGTGGGGTAGCCAAGAAGGGTGACCCGATCTCGATCGTTGGTTTGCGTGATACGAAAGACTCAGTCATCACCGGCACGGAAATGTTCCACAAGGAACTGGATGAAGTGCGCGCAGGCGATAACGCCGGTATCTTGTTGCGCGGTATTGAGCGTGAAGATGTGGAGCGTGGACAGGTGTTAGCGAAGCCTGGCAGCGTGACGCCGCACAAGAAGTTCCTGGCGGAAGTGTACGTGTTGAAGAAAGAAGAAGGTGGGCGACACAAGGCTTTCTTCAGTGGATATCGACCGCAGTTTTACATCCGCACGATGGATGTGACGGGCAACATCACGCTACCGGAAGGTGTGGAGATGGTGATGCCGGGTGACAATGTGAACTTGACGGTGGAGTTGATCGTGCCTGTGGCTTTGGAGCAGGGTTCGAAATTCGCCATTCGTGAAGGTGGTTTGACCGTCGGTGCCGGTGTCGTCACCAAAATTATAGAATAGGTGTAGGAATGACAAAGCAGAAAATCCGCATCCGTCTTAAGGCTTACGATCATAGAGTCCTTGATCAATCTGCCAAACGCATCGTTGAAACCGCTGAAAGAAGTGGCGCCCATGTTGTTGGTCCTGTACCCTTGCCAACACGCACCGAACGGTTTACAATACGGCGCTCAACATTCATTGATAAAGACTCACATGAGCATTATGAGATACGTACACATAATCGCTTGATTGATGTTCTTGACCCAGATTCAAAAACGATTGATATGTTGATGCGGCTTAACCTGCCTGCGGGCGTGGATATCGAAATTAAGATTTAGATTTACTTGGTCGTTAACCGAGAGTAGAGACCTTATTAGGTAATCTCTACTCTCGAATTTCGACAGCGCAAGAACGATACTTGTACGGGACTAAAAAAAACAAAATCTGTCCCGAAAGATTGTTTGACTGCGTTGCCTGGAGATGATGCAGCCTAGCCCGGCTGACAGTCTCAATAAATTTCTTTGAAGGAGAAAATAGAGTATGTTGAAAGGGCTTATTGGAAAGAAGATCGGCATGACCCAGATCTTCGATGAGCAAGGCGTCGCGCATCCTGTGACGATCATCGAAGCTGGGCCATGTTACGTTACACAGGTACGTAACCCCGAAAAAGAGGGCTACGCCGCGATACAACTTGGGTTCAGTGAAATACATCCTAAGAAATTATCGTCTGGCGAAAAGGGACACCTTACCGCGAATAATTTGCCACCAATGAAATTCTTGCGTGAATTTCGATCGAAAGAAGCTGCCAGTGTAGGTGATAAGCTAACTGTGGAAGTTTTTACAGTTGGTGAGCGCATTGATGTGATTGGAACTAGTAAAGGTAAAGGCTTTGCTGGTGGAGTCAAGCGCCATCATTTTGCAGGTGGCAAGAAGACACACGGTCAATCTGATCGCCATCGTGCACCAGGCTCTCGTGGTTCTGGTACCACGCCAGGTCGTGTGCTCAAAGGCGCGCGCAGTGCGGGTCATATGGGGAGTGACCGCGTAACTACCCAGGCGTTAAAGATTGTTATGGTGGATGCTGAGCGCAATTTGCTTGGTGTGCATGGTGCTGTGCCCGGTGGAAAAGGTGGCTTGGTCCTGATTAAGGAAGCGCGCAAGCAATAGGCGCCTAGGAAACGGAGCAACGTAATCATGAAAGTAAATGTATTAAGCATGGATGGCAAGAAACTTCGCGAAGTGGAACTCCCCGCCGCGATCTTTGAAGCCCCAATAAATATAGATTTGATGCACCAGGCATATGTCCGTCAGATGGCGAATGCACGTCTTGGTACACACGAAACAAAAGTTCGTGGTGAAGTCGCTGGTGGTGGTGCTAAACCCTTCAAGCAAAAAGGAACCGGCCGTGCTCGTCAAGGTTCCCGCCGTGCCGCTCAATGGGTAGGTGGTGGACGCATCCACACTCCTCATCCTCGAAGTTATGAACAGCGCATGCCCAAGAAAATGCGCCAGGCTGCTTTGCGGTCTGCGCTTTCTGCCAAGGCGGCTGAGTCAGAACTTGTGATTGTAGATGACTTGAAATTAGATGGTCATAAGACACGTTTGATGGTAAATGCGCTCACCAACTTGGTGGGTAACGCTTCTGCCCTTGTTGTAATGCCAGAAAAAGATCAGGCATACGATATGGTCATGCGTTCTACGGATAATCTGGAAGATGCCAAGGTTTTGTTGGCTGGTTATTTGAACATTCGTGACTTATTCACGTATGACAAGTTGGTTTTACCAATCAAGACTTTGGATGCTCTGGTGGCGACCCTAGGATAGGATAAACACATGAACTCAATATATGAAATCCTTCGCCGTCCCCTTGTTACTGAGAAATCCAGCTCGCAATCTGGAAAAATGAATCAGTATTCATTTATAGTTGCTGATGCTGCCACTCGCACGCAGGTAAAGGACGCAATCGAGACCCTTTATGATGTCAAGGTGGTACGTGTAAATATTATCAATGCGCCTGCCAAACGCGGTCGTAGACTTCGTAGCCGTCGTTTGTTAATTCGTAAAGGCGCTTTTAAGAAAGCGATCATTACGTTGGCTGATGGGCAAACACTTCCGATTTTTGAAGGGGTGCAATAATGGCTGTAAAAAAATATAAACCAGTTACTCCCGGTACTCGTGGAATGACCGGTTACACTTTTGATGAAATTACCAAGTCGACACCCGAACGATCGTTGCTTTTGCCTCTACGTAAAAGTGGTGGACGTAACGCACACGGGCGTGTTACAGTGCGCCATCGTGGTGGCGGACATCGTCGCTTTATTCGAATCGTGGATTTCAAGCGCGAGAAACACAATATTCCTGCAAAAGTTTCGGCTATTGAGTACGATCCGAATCGCACAGCCCGCCTCGCGTTGCTTTTTTATGCTGACGGCGAGAAAAGATATATTATCGCTCCGCTTGATCTTAAAGTTGGCGACACGGTTATGACAGGTCCGGGTGCCGAAATTCGTTCCGGTAACTCACTTCCTATTTCTAATATTCCAGTTGGTACCCTCATTCATAATATTGAAATCAAAGAGGGGCGAGGTGCCCAAATGGTTCGTTCCGCTGGTGGCGCAGCGCAGTTGCTTGCCAAAGAAGGCGATTTTGCTCAAATTCGTATGCCGTCTGGTGAAGTTCGCTTGATTCACCAAACTTGCTATGCAACTATTGGTCAAATTGGCAATCTCGATCATAGCAACGTCAAACTTGGCAAGGCTGGCCGCAATCGGCACAAGGGAATCCGCCCAAGTGTTCGTGGTTCCGCGATGTCTCCTCGTGACCATCCACATGGTGGTGGAGAGGGTCGTCAGCCGATCGGCTTGGCTGGACCGAAGAGCCCATGGGGTAAACCCACTTTGGGATATAAGACCCGCCGTAACAAAAAGACCGATCAATATATTGTTCGCCGTCGCAGTAAGAAGAGCCGCTAAAAGGTAGAGGTACGATATGTCACGATCATTGAAAAAGGGTCCTTTTATAGAACCCAAGCTTTTAAAGAAAGTTGAAGCAATGAACCAAAAAGGTGAAAAGAAAGTGTTGCGGACTTGGAGTCGCGCAAGTGTGATTTTTCCTCAAATGGTTGGACACACAATTGCTGTTCATGACGGACGCCGTCACGTCCCGATCTATATTACCGAAAACATGGTCGGTCACCGTTTAGGCGAATTCGCCCCAACACGCACTTTCCGCGGTCATATGGCTGGCGAGAAAGCCGCCGCGTAGGCAAAGGAGAAATGAAGCATGCATGATATTCAGGCGCATTTGCGCTCTCTCTCAATGTCTGCCCAGAAAGTACGTTTAGTGGTTGATCTGGTGCGCGGCAAGAATGCTAATGATGCCCTAGAAATGTTGCGTTTTGTGAACAAGGCTGCAGCATTGCCGGTTCGCAAGTTAATTGCTTCGGCAGTGGCAAATGCAGAACAAAACTATGGCGTGAGCCGCGATGATCTATATGTAGCGCAGATATTTGCAAATGAAGCGACAACTCGTAAGTGGCGTCGTTTTGGTGCACGTGGACGATTCAAGCCAGTGTTGCGACGGAATTCGCACATCACCGTCGTTTTGCGTGAGCGCGCGGCGTAACCGGAAGAGAAGGAGAAATCATGGGTCGTAAAGTTCATCCGATCGGAATGCGACTTGGTATTAATCAAGGTTGGCAAGGACGTTGGTTTGCAGAAGGTTCGCAATATCGTCAGCAGCTTCACCAGGATTTTGCCATCCGTAGTTTATTGATGGGTACAATGTCTAAAGGTGGTTCGGCAAAGGATGCCAGTGTACGCGTTCTTCGCAAGGATTTGCCGGATACGATTAAAAACCGAAAAGCTGGTATCTCACGTGTAGAAGTTGAACGCTATCCTGGAAAGATCCGCATTTCCATCTTTACAGCCAAACCGGGCATTTTAATTGGACGTAAAGGTGAAGGTGTCAAAAAGATTCGCCAGGCTCTTGAGACTTTAGTTGGGAAGAAAGTAGACCTTGATATTAAGGAAATTTCCTCTCCCGATACTGATGCAATGTTAGTCGCTTATAACGTAGCAGATCAACTTGAGCGCCGTATTGCTTATCGGCGGGCCATGAAGCGCGCGATCCAGCAGGCCATGAAACAGGGCGCCTTAGGCATTAAGATCATGGTTGGCGGCCGTTTAGGTGGCGCTGAAATGTCCCGTGATGTTTGGTTGCGTGATGGTCGGGTTCCATTGCAGACATTGCGTGCGAACGTGGATTTTGCCCTCGCTGAAGCCACAACAACATATGGTCAGATCGGTGTGAAAGTATGGATCTACAAGGGTGAAGCAACTCCCGAAGTGGAAGAAAAGGTGGAGGCAACCGAAGGCGTGTATGTGAGCGAATAGCCACATAGCCCAGGTTGTTTCGAGAGGTACTTATTATGTTGATGCCAAAACGTGTAAAGTGGCGCAAGCAAATGCGCGGCCGTATGCGGGGCAAAGCCCTGCGCGGTGCTGAGATTAGTTTCGGTGAGTTTGGTTTGCAGGCGTTGGAACCCGGTTGGGTAACTGCGCGCCAAATCGAAGCTGCACGCAGAACGATTGTTCGTGAAATGAAGCGTCGCGGAAAGGTGTGGATTCGTATCTTCCCCGCCAAACCGTTCACGCATAAACCACCAGAAACCCGCATGGGTTCTGGTAAGGGCAATGTTGAATACTATGTGGCTGTGGTTAAGCCAGGTCGAATTATGTTCGAGGTGGGTGGCTTGGATGCCGCAACCGCGGTGCAAGCGCTTAAGAATGCACAGTATAAGTTCTCGATCAAGACCAAAGTCATAGCCCGCCATGAAGCAGGAGAGCAGGCATGAAGTCGGTGAAATCGAGTGAATTAAGAAATCTTAAGCCCGGTGAAATTGAAACGAAGCTTTCGGATGCGCGGGAAGAGATGATGAAGTTGCGCTTTCAGCAAGTAACAGGTCAGTTAAGTGATAGCAGCCGCCTGCGTACCTTGAGGCGTGATGTCGCCCGTATGCAAACCATCTTGTCTGAACAGGGTGCGGCTGAAGTTGTAAAAGGTGAAGCATGAACAATCGTCGTAGAATCGTTGGTGTGGTCACCAGCAATAAAATGACCAAGACCGTTGTGGTCGAAATTACGCGTGTGTTCCGCCATCCGCTTTATCGGAAGGTCGTTCATTCGAGCAAGCGCGTGAAGGCACATGATGAAATTGGTTGCCAAATCGGTGACGAAGTGCAGATTGTTGAATCTCGCCCACTTTCTCGTGACAAACGCTGGGTTGTTGAGAGTGTTGTAAAACGTGAGATCCGCACTGCTGATAGCGGCGTTCCTGATCTAAAGGTGGAGGAATAGTCCATGATTCAGCATGAGTCTCGATTGAAAGTTGCTGATAATTCCGGTGCTCGCGAGTTGTTGGTTATTCATGTTTTAGGTGGCTCTACTCGGAGATACGGTAGTATCGGTGATGTTGTAGTTGCTTCTGTAAAATCTGCTGCCCCTCAAGGTGGTGTGAAGAAGAGCGAAAAAGTCCGTGCCGTTATTGTGCGTGTTTCCAAGGAATATCGTCGTGAAGACGGCTCTTATATTCGTTTTGATGATAATGCGGCAGTCATTCTGGATGCTGATGGTGTAAATCCCAAGGGCACTCGCATTTTTGGTCCTGTTGCCAGAGAACTTCGTGAAAAAGGTTTCATGAAGATCGTTTCCCTGGCACCAGAAGTGCTTTAGGGCTTAGGAGTTAGTTATGAACGTAAAGATTCGCAAAGGTGATACCGTAGAGATAATCAGCGGACGTTTGGAAGATAAAGGCAAACGTGGCGAGGTGATCAATGTTTTTCTGAATGATCGCCGAGTGGTTGTGCAGGGTGTGAATATCCGCACCAGACATCAAAAACAGGTGCAGACTGGATCTGGTCGTAATATTAACCCAGGTCGCATCCAATTTGAAGCTCCGATTGATATTTCCAATGTGATGTTGGTTTGCCCGAAATGCAGCGAAATCACCCGTGTTGGTGTGCAACGGAACGATGATGGCGCTCATCGTGTATGCAAGAATTGTCAAACACTGGTCGATTAGCCGCGGAGTGATAATCAATGAATAGAATGCAAGAAATATATAACAATGAAGTTGTCCCGGCTTTGCGTAAAGCGTTTGATTTCAAGAACATTATGCAGGTGCCGCGTATTGAAAAAGTTGTGATTAATATAGGTATGGGCGAAGCGCTGGATAACCCCAAGTCCTTAGAGGCGGCCGTTTCCGACCTTACCATTATCGCCGGGCAAAAACCGGTAATGAATAAGGCTAAAAAGAGCATTGCCAATTTTAAATTACGAGAAGGTCGTTTGATCGGCACCAAGGTGACCCTGCGTGGTGATCGAATGTGGTCCTTTCTTGATCGCTTATTGAATACTGCGCTTCCGCGCGTGCGCGATTTCCGCGGTGTTTCTGCAAATGCTTTTGACGGACGTGGTAATTACACTTTGGGACTTCATGATCAATTGATTTTCCCTGAGATTGAGTACGACAAAATTGATAAGCTGCGCGGTATGGAAGTTACGATCGTAACTACTGCTAAAAATGATGATCAGGCACGTGTCATGTTGAAACTGCTTGGTATGCCGTTCAGTAAGAAGGATGCGTAAATTATGGCAAAGAAATGCATGCAATATCGTGAAGCCCGCCGCCAATATCCG
The DNA here is from genome assembly GCA_964568115.1 of uncultured Anaerolinea sp. Classification (GTDB taxonomy): domain Bacteria; phylum Chloroflexota; class Anaerolineae; order Anaerolineales; family Villigracilaceae; genus Defluviilinea. Next base: position 31,994 of record CAZMQE010000002.1, on the reverse strand, counting down.
AGCCAAGTACGAAACCGCTGTGTTCGTTGTGGACGACCGCGCGGATATATCCGCCGCTTTGGTTTGTGCCGCATCTGCTTCCGCGAAATGGCTCTACAGGGCAAAATTCCCGGCGTTGTTAAGTCTTCATGGTAAACGGATAGAGGTAATCGCATGACTATAAATGATCCAATCTCTGATATGCTGACTCGCATCCGCAATGGCGTGATGGCTGGTCATACGCTGGTTGCAATGCCCAGTTCAAAATTAAAGGTCGAAATTGCCAAGATCATGAAGGATGAAGGCTATCTCGAAGGCTTTGAAATTGTTGACGGTGAACAAGCTATTCAAAAAGTGTTGCGCCTGAAGATTAAATATGTTGGTGATCGGCGCGCACGTCGCCCGGTAATTTCTGGTGTTGAGCGCATAAGTACACCCGGTCGCCGCGTTTATACAAAGAAACAAAATATTCCCTGGGTTCTTTCCGGTATTGGTGTTGCTATCATCTCTACTCCCAAGGGTGTTATGACCGGTGCTCGTGCCCGACAGTTGGGTGTGGGCGGCGAGATTCTTTGCAAGGTTTGGTAGAAAGGTAGGAGGTACAAGTGTCTCGCATAGGACGATTACCTGTATCAGTACCAGGCGGTGTACAAGTTAATGTACACGGCTCTGATGTTCATATTAAAGGACCCAAAGGTGAGATGAAGCGAACCTTCTCTTCGCTGGTTGGGATTGCCCTGGAAAATAATCAAGTGGTTGTCACGCGTAATTCGGACAATGCCGAAGAACGCGCTTTGCATGGTACCACTCGTGCCGTTATTGCAAATATGATCCACGGAGTAAGTTCTGGTTTTGTTGTTACCTTGGAAGTAGAAGGTGTAGGATATCGTGCAGAAATGGAAGGTAAAACCCTCGTTTTGCATGTTGGTTATTCACACCCTGTAAAAGTAGAACCGCCTACTGGTATTGTGTTTGAAACAGACCCTAAAACTCGTCAAATTAAAGTGAGTGGGTTTGACCGTGAGGCGATTGGACAAGTTGCGGCTGAAATTCGTGGCGTTCGTCCGCCTGAGCCTTATCATGGCAAGGGAATTCGATATGCCGGAGAAAAGATTCGTCGCAAAGCCGGTAAGGCTGGAAAGGGAGCGAAGTAGAACATGGCTAATAAGTCTCGTTCCATAGCGCGCGCGCGTCGTCATGCACGCGTACGTAAAAATTTATCAGGGTCAACCCAACGTCCGCGTTTGAACGTTTTTCGTAGTCTTTCTGGAATCTATGCCCAGGTAATTGATGATCAAGCAGGTCACACTCTTGTATCAGCATCTACTGTGGATGTAGACTTGCGTGAAAAGCTCAAGGGCTTGAAGAAAGCAGAACAGGCCAAGCTGGTTGGGCAGAAGGTTGCTGAACGTGCCAAAAGCAAAGGGATCGAATCCGTTGTTTTTGACCGTGGCGGTTACCGTTATAGTGGACGTGTAAAGGCTCTTGCAGACGGCGCTCGTGAAGGCGGCTTGCAATTCTAGGCTTGAGTGGAGAAAGAAATGGCAGAATACAAAAAAACTGAACAGCAGAATTTCGAAGCACAGGACCAATTCGAAGAGCGTGTCATTGAGATTGCCCGTGTTGCAAAAGTTGTAAAAGGTGGACGTCGCTTTCAATTCCGCGTTACTGTAGTGATTGGCGACAAGAAAGGCACTATTTCGATGGGCGTTGGCAAGGCAAATGCAGTGCCCGACGCAATGCGAAAAGCCTCTGAACGGGCCCGCAAAAATATGAAAGTTGTGAACCTGATGGGCACAACTATTCCTCACGAGGTTTTGGGTAAAGTCGCAGGCGCGCGCATTATGCTTAAGCCCGCATCTGCTGGTACCGGCGTTATCGCTGGTGGTGGTGTGCGTGCAGTTCTTGAAGTAGCTGGCGTACGCGATATTTTGACCAAGTCTCAGGGAAGTGCCAATGTGCTTAACGTCGTTCAGGCTACTTTCCATGCACTTGAGCAATTAAAATCCCCCCAAGAAGAAGCTGCTCGCCGTGGCAAAAACCCCAGTGATTTATTGCCCTTCTGGGAACGGAGGAAGAAAAATGCCTAAAGGACAAATTAACGATAAAGTTATTCGTGTCACACTTATTAAGAGTCCGATCGGTTATACCTATGACCAGCGGGCGACAGCGCGTGCCTTAGGGTTGCGTCGTATGCATCAAACAGTGGAACATACAGATAACCCAGCTTTGCGCGGGATGATTCAAAAAATTATCCACTTAGTTCAAGTTGAAGAGTAGGAAAGAACGATGAAACTACATGATCTTGTGCCCAATCCGGGTACTAAAAAAAATCGAAAACGAGTTGGACGTGGTATTTCTGCTGGCCAAGGTAAAACCGCTGGTCGTGGTACCAAAGGTGAAGGTGCTCGTTCTGGTCAGGGCGGCAAAGCCTATCGTCAAGGCGGCAACCTGCCTTTCTATCGTCGCTTGCCTTTTATGCGTGGACAGGGCTTTACTCCCCGAAACCAGGTTGATTTTAATGAAGTTAATTTGGATCAACTTACCGAATCTTTCAAAGCCGAGGCTGAGGTGACGCCCGAGACTCTTGCGAATGCCCATTTACTTCGCGATTCCAGGAATCCCATTGTGATTCTTGGGCGTGGCGAAATAAATATTGCTTTGAAAATACGTGCTCATCGTGTTACTGCTGGTGCCAAAGCTAAAATTGAAAAGGCTGGCGGCAGTGTGGATTTGATCGCTTAATCTTTTGATGTAGTAGAGGAATCTCAACATGCCTGAAAAGAAACAATCAGCCTGGCGTTTTTTATGGCGCTCACAGGATATACGGAAAAAGTTGCTCTTTACTTTGGGTATCTTAATCCTTTTTCGTATTGCCGCGAATGTCCCTGCGCCAGGTGTTAATCGCACTGCCTTGGCAGCATTTTTTCAGGGTGGCGGTAGCGGAGGATTTCTTGATTTCTTGAATCTGCTTTCGGGCGGTACGATTTCCAAATTCTCTGTACTTTCAATGGGCGTGTATCCTTACATTACCGCTCAAATCATTTTGCAGTTGTTGATTCCAATTATTCCTTCCTTACAGAAGCGAATGCAAGATGACCAGCGTGAGGGGCGTCGTTGGATGGAAAAATGGACCTATTATCTCGCCGTTCCGATGGCGATGCTTTCAGCAATTGGTCAAATCAATACATTCAATTATTTCGCACAACAACAAATTAACCAGGTTGTTATTCCATTTGGGTTTAACTCTGAACTATGGTTAACCTCTGTAACAACTCTCTTGGTTATGACAGCTGGTACCATGTTTGCTATCTGGCTTGGCGAATTAATCTCTGAGTATGGGATTCGCGGGCAGGGATTATCGCTCGTCATCTTCGCGGGCATTGTGTCTCAAATTCCTGCGAACTTTGTTTCCCTTTGGAGCGATGAGTTGAATCGCTGGACGCTGGTCCCAGCCATGGTGATAATTATTATTTTGACGATTATTGCGGTTGTATATGTTCAACAAGGTCGTCGCAATGTTCCAGTGATGTATGCTCAAAAGAGCGCTATTTTTTACACCATGCAGCGTGGTAAATCTGTTCGCATGCCACAGCCTACATTGCCTTTGATGGTCAATTTGTCGGGTATGATCCCATTAATATTTGCCAGCGCTCTTTTACAGTTCCCTGCCATTGTTGCTGGATTTTTTGTCTCCTCCCAGACCCAATGGGTGAAGGATTTTTCTGTGGGTGTGCAAAACTTCTTTAACGCTTCAGGTACAAACTCTGGCGGATACTGGATTTTGTATTTCATCATGGTTGTTTCATTTACATACTTTTATACAACTGTGCTTTTTGAACAACAAAACTATGGTGATAACTTAAAACGCTCTGGCGCTCAGATTCCTGGAGTGCATAGTGGAGCTGCGACTCAAAAATATTTAAGTCGGATTCAAAGTCGCATCACCTTGCCCGGGGCATTGTTGCTAGGGTTTGTAGCGATTATGCCGTTTCTCTTGAAATTGCTTATACCTGGTGCTGCAAATACTGCGGGTGTGTTTTTGCTGTCATCCTCGGGTTTGTTGATCGTTGTAGGTGTCGTTCGTGATACCTTTATGAATATTGAGGCTGAACTTAAGTTGCATGGCTACCAGGAAAAACTACTCATAAACTAGGAACCTCTGTTCATGACCACATTCATTGTCATTTTGGGGCCTCCTGGTGTTGGCAAAGGAACGCAGGCAAAAATCTTATCCGAGCGAACAGGATTGGCGCATATTTCATCAGGTGAATTGTTTCGCGAGAACATTAAAAATCAAACTGAACTTGGAAGACTTGCCCAAACCTATATGACCAGAGGGGAACTGGTTCCTGATGACGTGACCATTGGGATGATCCGTGAACGCCTCGGTCGTCCTGATTGTGAGATTGGTGCTATTTTAGATGGCTTTCCTCGAACTCCGGCCCAGGCAGATGAGTTAGATGTTATGCTTGCAGAGTTTAATGGTAAGGTGGATGTTGTTCCATTCATTGTAGGTAATGATGAAGTCCTTGTTGATCGGCTAGGAAGCCGGTGGACGTGCCGCGCGAATGGACACATCTTTAATCAAAAATTTAGCCCGCCGAAAGAAACGGGCAAATGCGATTTCGACGGCTCAGAACTTTATCAACGTGACGATGATAAGCCCGAAACAGTAAAGCGTCGAATTCAAGTATATCTGGAACAGACTTCTCAGTTGATTTCTTATTATCGTGAACATGGTAAGTTGATTGAGATTGATGGCATGCAAACCATAGAGCAAGTTACGCAGACTATGGTGGTTGCCTTGAAAAAGTAGATGCTATGAGTTGGTCGCGCCAGATCCACTTAAAGAGCCCTGCTGAACTTGATGTTATGCGTGAAGCTGGGCGTATCAATGCGACGGTGCTCGCAACTGTAAAAGAACTTTTAAAACCAGGTGTTTCCACTGCCGACCTCAACGCGGCTGCTGAGGAAGTGCTACGGAAACATGGATGTGTATCGCCCTTCAAAGGATATGGCCACCCGCCATTTCCTTCGTCCATCACAGTGAGCATCAACCAGGAACTTGTTCACGGTATACCAAGCAAGCAACGCAAGCTTAAATCCGGTGACATTGTCTCAATTGATTGCGGAACTGTTTTGGATGGTTTTGTAGCAGATTCGGCAATTACTGCGGGTGTGGAAGGAATATCTTTCGAAGCGCAGAAATTACTTGATGTTACAAAAGAAGCTTTGCAAGCGGGCATTAATAAGATGCTTGTTGGCAATCGGACTGGTGATATTTCTGCGGCGATACAGAATTACGTCGAAAGCCATGGCTTTCATGTGACACGTGAATACACTGGTCACGGTGTTGGGCGACAAATGCATGAAGGTCCACAGGTTCCGAATTATGGTAAAGCTGGCACGGGGATGGCTCTCAAAGCAGGTATGACAATTGCCATCGAGCCCATGGTCTTAGTAGGAACGGCAGAGACAAAAGTATTACCTGACCAGTGGACTGTAGTATCAGCTGATGGGTCTTTGACAGCGCATTTTGAACATTCGATCGCTGTCACCGAAGGAGAACCTCAAATCCTGACTGTCCAATGACCCACGCAGTATCTGCGTATTCTGGACGAAAAATAAATGAGCGTGTATAATTAAACCCTTGGCTATTTGTAGTGATTAGAATAGTCGTTAGCAAGGAGAATTGTTGAATGAAAGTTTCACCGTCAATACGGAAGCGCTGCGCCAAATGTAGAATTGTAAGGCGCAAAGGCAGAGTTTTTATTATCTGCGAAAATCCAAAGCACAAACAGCGACAGGGATAGTGTGAACTATGGCGAGAATTGAAGGCGTCGATCTGCCCCGCAATAAGCGGGTGGAAGTTGGTTTGACCTACCTATATGGTGTTGGTCCTACGCGCGCGCGCGCGATTTTAGCGCATACGAAGGTCAGTCCTGATACAAGGATTAAAGATCTATCGGAAGCTGAAGTTGCAGCGATTCGCGAATATATTGCAAAAAATTATACAGTTGAAGGTGATTTGCGCCGCGAAGTTCAATTGAGTATTAAGCGCTTAATTGAAATTGGTTCATATCGTGGAATGCGTCATCGTCGTAACTTACCCGCGCGTGGTCAGCGAACAAAAACGAATTCACGCACACGCAAGGGCTCCAAGAAAACCGTTGCCGGTCGCGGTCGCCGACGTGGCGCCAAGAAATAGAAGGTTGGAGAGAATATGGCTCAAAGTGTACGCTCTACGCGCCGAAGTACAGGCGCAAAAAAAGGAAAGCGCGCATTGTCCTCTGGACAGGTGCACATCTTTGCTTCCTTCAATAATACGATTGTTACCGTTACTGACACAGAAGGCAATACCGTTGCATGGGGTAGCGCTGGTTCAGCTGGCTTCAAAGGCTCTCGCAAGAGTACGCCTTTTGCCGCCCGCCTTGCTGCTGAACAAGCTATCAAGGCTGCGCAGCAACTCGGTATCCAGGAAGTGGAATTGTTCGTCAAAGGACCTGGGCCTGGACGTGAGAATGCCATTCGTGCTGTACAGGCAATGGGCTTAAAAGTCCGTTTAATTTCCGATATCACGCCGATTCCGCATAACGGCTGTCGTCCGCCGAAAAAGCGTCGCGTGTAATCTGTTATAGAGGAAAGAATTATCTATGTCGAAGCATATTGGTCCAGTTTGTAAACTTTGCCGACGCGAAGGTGAAAAACTTTTCCTTAAAGGTGAGCGCTGTTTTACTCCAAAATGCGCCTTTGAGAAAAGAAGCTTTGCGCCTGGTCAACATGGACGTACTGGCAGTCGCGGTGGCGGAAGCCGCACAGGCGAATCTGATTACCTGCGCCAGTTACGTGCCAAACAGCGCGCTCGTCGTGTGTATGGTGTCTTGGAACGTCAATTCCGCCGTTACTATGAAGTAGCAAACCAGAGACGTGGTCTTACTGGTTTGAACCTCCTGCAAATCCTTGAATCCAGGCTTGATAATGTTGTATTTCGTCTTGGATACGCTTCAAGCCGGGCACAAGCTCGCTTGATGGTCACGCATGGCCATTTCACGGTCAACGATCGCCGCACAGATGTGCCATCCATGTTATTAAATGATGGTGACGTTATTGCGGTTCGTGAGGGGTCGCGTGCCCTTGAGTATTTCAAAGGCCTCGGCGATTTAGCCGATGCCCGTACATCCCCGAGCTGGCTGAATCGCAACACCAAGGAATTATCGGGTGTCATTCAACGCCTTCCTGAGCGTACTGAGATTGACGGCAGTCTGAACGAACAGCTTATCGTTGAGTACTACTCGCGCTAATTGTTCAATTGTGCTTTGGCTGATATATGGAATATCATGTGTCAGCCAAAGTTTCTACTGTATTTACAGGGAGAGGTGAACCGTGACGGGTATCACAAACATGGTTATGCCAAAGATCGAGCGCGAAGCCGAGGCTCGAAATTACGGCAAGTTTATTATTAGCCCCTTGGAACGTGGGTATGGCGTGACGCTTGGTAATGCATTGCGTCGTGTTTTGCTCTCTTCACTTGAAGGCGCTGCAGTGACATCCATTCGAATTGCGGATGTTTTGCATGAATTTAGCGAAATTCCGGGCGTGCGTGAAGATGTGATCCAGGTGACTCTGCAAGTTAAGCAGTTGCGCCTAAAACTTGATGGCGTGGACAGCACCCGTATGCATTTGGAAGTACGTGGTGAAGGAACTGTCACTGCGGCGGATATCATTACACCCGCTGAAGTCGAAGTGGTCAACCCTGAGCTATATCTGTTTACGGTGGATAACCCCAAGACCAAATTGGATCTTGAGTTCACAGTTGAACGTGGACGCGGGTACTCACCAGCCAACGAACGCAGCGGCCATATGCCAATCGGTGAATTGCCGATCGATGCGATTTACAGCCCTGTAAAACGTGTCAATTGGGAAGTGACCTCTGCTCGTGTTGGTCAGAGCACAAATTATGACAAACTGATCCTTGAGATCTGGACCGACGGGACTGTTTCCCCTGAGCGTTCGCTCAGCACGGCAGCCAAGATCGTGATTGACCATCTGCGTTATATTGCGGGTGTTAGTGAAGAAACCCTTACCATTTCCGTTGAAAAGGAATTGGGTGGCAGTCGCCTGACCAGTGAATTAGCTGATACTCCGGTGGAAGCTTTGGATCTCTCTGTGCGTGTGTTCAATTCGCTGAAGCGGACTGGCATTACCACGGTGGGTGATGTGCTTGACCTCCTTGAAAAAGGTGAAACAGCGGTAATGTCCATCCGCAATTTTGGTGAGAAGAGTCTCGATGAGCTTCGCCAGAAGATGCAGGAAAAGGGCTATATGAAAGAAGAATCGAGTTCTGCGGAGTAATTTGAAATGCGACATCAAATAGCTGGTTATAGACTTGGACGGAGCACGGGCGCAAGAGTTGCACTCCGTCGTAATTTGATCAAACAATTTTTTACACATGAGCGCATCACAACGACACGTGCAAAAGCCGCTGCAATTCGCGGCGACGCTGAGCGCCTGATCACGATCGCGCGCAATTCGGCGCAAGGCAGTGATGTGGATAAATTAAATGCGCGCCGCCTTGTTATTTCAAAGTTAGGTGATAACAAGATCCTCAACCGTCTCTTCAATGAGATCGCGCCGCGCTATGCCAATCGCCCGGGTGGTTATACCCGTGTGTTGAAGCTTGGTCCCCGCATGGGCGACTCGGCTGAGATGGTGATTTTGGAATTGGTTGAAGAATAGAGATTTCGGCATTCAGCCAAAACTATTTATAGGCTGAAGCTAAAATGGCACGTTACAAATTGACTCTTGCCTACGATGGCTCCGGTTTTGTTGGGAGCCAGCGACAGGCTTCGACAAGGACCAGAACAGTACAGGGCGAACTTGAAAATGCCCTGCAAGAACTGGGATGGTCCGGACGCTCGGTCATCATGTCTGGGCGGACGGACACTGGCGTTCACGCCACCGGGCAGGTTGCTGCAGTTGACCTTGACTGGTCTCACACTGACGACAAACTTGTACGGGCGTTGAACTCCTTGCTCCCGGCAGATGTGGCTGTACGATCTGTGGAAGTAGTGGATGCAAAGTTTCATCCACGCTTTGATGCGACTGCCCGTCTTTATCGTTACAGGTTATTCTGTCAGTCACTGCGTGATCCGATGCGGGAACGATTTGATTGGCGGGTATGGCCCGCGGTCAACATGAACCTGCTCGCAGATGCCGCGAAGCTTTTTTTAGGGACGCACGATTTCTCTGCCTTCGGTTCCCCGACCACTCCCAAAGGCACAACCGTACGGACCGTGATGAAAGCCGAGTGGCAACAGGTCAGTGATGATGAATGGCATTTTGAAGTACAAGCGGATGCCTTTCTCTACCGCATGGTGCGCAGACTGGTTTTTGTGCAGGTGGCAGTTGCGCAGGGCAAGACCTCAGTGGAAACGGTCGCTCATGCTTTAGCGAAACCGCTTCCGGCTGGGACCCGAAGCGGACTTCCATCCGGTTTGGCGCCAGCGCATGGGTTGACGTTAGTCGAAGTCAAATACAAAGAGTAAGAGTTGATCGGTTAATTAAGAAAAGAAACGGAGATACAGAAAGTGTACAAGTCGTACTATCCGAAAGCAAGCGAAATCGAACGCAAGTGGGTTCTGGTGGATGCCACGGGTCAAAACCTGGGGCGGATCGCCGCCAAGATCGCCCACGTGCTGCTCGGCAAACATAAACCGACCTTCACACCTGGTGTGGAGATGGGTGATAACGTGATCGTCATCAATACTGAGCGCGTGACCGTGACCGGTACCAAGACCAGCTCGAAGATGGATACCAAGATCTATTATAGTCACTCGAATTATCCGGGTGGTTTGAAATCCATTTCGTTGCGCGACCAATTGAAGCAGCACCCTGACCGCGCCTTGCGCGATGCAGTGTGGGGCATGTTGCCGCACAACCGCATGGGACGTTCCGTGCTCAAACGTTTGAAGATCTATGCCGGTCCGGATCATCCGCACGGCACAAACAATCCTGAGCCGTTGGCGTAAGAAAGATAAAGGAAGAATTTATGGCACAATATTATGAAGCTGTTGGACGCCGCAAGGAAAGCACCGCGCGCGTACGCCTGACTGATGGTTCCGGCAAATTTGTTGTGAACGAAAAAGACGGCGCCGCCTACTTCACCCGCATGGGCGATCTGAACGATATCCTGCGCGCCTTCTCCACTGTTGGGCAGGATGCGAACAAATATGATGTCAGCGTCAAGGTGCTGGGCGGTGGCCCCACCGGTCAGACTGAAGCTGTGCGTTTGGGCGTTGCCCGCGCGCTCGTCTTGATCAACGGCGATTGGATCGCTTTGCTCCGCAAACAGGGCTTGCTCACCCGCGATGCCCGTGTCAAGGAACGCAAGAAGCCCGGTCTCAAGAAAGCCCGTAAGGCTCCGACCTACACCAAACGTTAATTTGGTTCTCCTAGTGTCACGTGTCAGGTTTCACGTGGCTCATGAAGTAAAATTATAGACGTAATGCGTGACGCAAGTTTCGCATTACGTTTTATGTTTAAAACTATAGATCGGATAACCATATGGACTTCTCACTCGTTGCCCAAGCTTTTGACACTCTGCGCATCGCACCACCATCGAAGTTGGTTCTGCTCGAAGCGCAGACGCTTTCATCCGCGCATGTTCCGCCTTATCCACCCGATATGCCGGTGCTGTTTATGAATGTTTCTTCGGCAGAACTGGCGTTGCAGTTGAAGAAAGTTCTGTTGACGACGTATCCTGCAGAGCATAGTGTAGTTTGGGTGGAAGGTGGGAAGAAGAAAGACGAAAGACTGAGTGAGTTGAGTGGAGATTCCTTTGGTGAAAATGTGTGCTTATATGTACCAGCACTGGGTGAAGGGACATCCTTCGAGGCATTCGCTGAAATCATTGCTCACCTCCGCGCGCCTGAGGACGGCTGTCCATGGGACTTAAAGCAGACGCATGAATCCCTGCGCAAGCATTTGCTGGAAGAATCGTATGAGGCGATCTCGGCAATTGACTCTGGTGATTTCGAATCCATGCGTGAAGAATTTGGGGATATGTTATTGCAGGTTGTTCTTCAAGCGCAGGTTGCGAATGATGAGCAGCAATTTAATGTTAATCAGGTTATTCACGGGATTTACTCGAAGATTATCCGCAGACATCCGCACGTGTTTGGTGATGTAAAACTGGACGGGGTAGACGGCGTGCTTGCAAATTGGGAGAAATTGAAAGAGAAGGAACGCAAGGATAGTGGTCAACACGAAAAGGGACTGCTCGACGGGGTTCCGTTGGCACTACCCGCATTAAGTCAGGCGCAGGAGTACCAAGACCGTGCCGCACGCGTCGGTTTTGACTGGCCCGAGATCGAAGGCGTGCTTGATAAGATCAAGGAAGAGATCGAAGAGATCAAGACTGCTGAGACTGATTTTGAACTTGCCTCCGAGATCGGTGACTTGTTCTTTGCGATCGTCAACCTGGCGCGTTGGAAGAAAGTGGATGCCGAGTCCGCGTTGCGCGGGACGAATATGAAATTCAAGAAACGCTTTGCATACGTGGAGCAAGGCGCGAAAAAGCAGGGACGGAATTTATCTGATTTGTCTTTGGAAGAGATGGATGTGCTTTGGAATGATGCGAAGAAACGGGGAATGTGATTTCTATTTGATGAATTGTTCTGCGCGGTCAATTGCCTGTTTGGCTTCGGCAAGACCAACACCGGTCATTTCGCGGTAGATTTTGATGGCTGCGATTTTATTACCTTCCCTTAAAGCAGCCTGTATCTGGGGTGATGAAATAGGATCAGAATTGTTATCTAGGAATTCAATATTCAAATGGCGGTAGATAAATTTGAGACGGTCTTCCAATTCTGCGATGCGGGCTTTCAAAGCGATAATATCAGTTTCAGTAACCATAATTTTCTCCTGTTTGATTTATGAATTATCCAGCATACGAGACATCAGATACTCATCGTAATATTTGCCTTCATACAAGATCCCACGCGGCTCAGTGCCATAGGTGGTAAATCCACAACGTTCGTAACATCGAACGGCGGAAGTGTTGTTCGTCATCACGCCAAGTTTTACAATATCTATTCCCTTCATCCTTGCCCATTCAATGCAAGCCTCTATAAATATTTCAGCAATATGTAATCCTCGCCATTCTGGGCGAACATATACACCCCAAATGTAGCCGCCATGTTTTGTTTTGGGTGATTCGCCCTGCCGAATACCAGTCATGCCAATAAGCTGCGATTCGTATTCTGCGAAGAAAAGCTTTCCGTGCTCATCAGGGGTCACTCTGCCTTCCCAAAAGCTCATGGGCAGATTGAGATTTACAGCATGATCAGCGCTGAACGCAGTGGGGCTATCCTGCAGGGCGTTAAGTCGCAACTCACGGAACTGCACAACATCAGCCAGGGTTGCTTCTCTGATATTGATCGTTCCACGCGATGTTTCAAGCGTTTTATTTATTGGGTGCATGAGAAGCGGTCCAGTGCCATGTCAAATAGTGACTGGGTATTGTCAGCTTGCGGGCTGTACACTTTCCAGGCGAAGGCGCGGTCGCCGCAGATCCAAGCGCCTGCTGCCCCAAAAGGCAGGACGGGCGTTGCAGTGGAAGTGATCGGGATGTAGACCACGTTCATATCGCGGATCAGCTTCACTTCCAAAGTGCCGACGCGCGTGTCCACCTCATCCAAGATCAGATCGAGCATGAATTGCGGATCAGACGTTCCGGGCGCCAGTTGCCACATCAATTGAATCAGAAGGTTTCCATTGTAGGCAGCCATTAGACCGCTCTGATATGTATTGGGACTCCCCTGATTGCTGGTGACGGCGCTTACATCATATAATGCCATTTCGATCGGGTGACCGATGCAGAATTGGTATTCGCAAAATAAACCCTTCAAGTCCATTGGGGTTGGGGGTATGTAGAGTGTTGGGATGGGAGGTAGAGTAGGAGCTGCCTCCGACGTGGAGACAACACTCTGAGGAACCTGAATATTTGGATTCGATTTTAGTGAGCAGGCTGATACAATTAATACTAATAGGATGAAGGGTATGGATCGCATGCGCCTGATTATACTTTTGTTCAGGAACAATCCTGATAGTCGATTCGTCCTGTGAAAAAGGAGTACGAATGAAAAAATATGTATGGATTCTAATCTTAATAATATGGATGCTCGCCGCTTGTGCGCCTAAGCCGACTGAGCAATCACTCTTGCCGAATGATGATTCTTATCCAAATGATTCGTATCCGAATCAATCCTATCCGAACGAAGATGATTCTACGCCACAACTCCCGATCGGCATGACCCCTGCTGTATCTGCAGCGGTCACGGCTCTTTCTGAGACCCTCAACCTGCCACCCGGACAAATCACCGTTGTCTCCGCTGAAGCTGTGGAGTGGCCCGATGGCTGTTTGGGTGTCCAAAAGCCTGGTGTGATGTGTACTCAGGCAATCGTGCCTGGATATAAAATTATCCTGGAAGCGAATGGCGAACAGTATGAATTTCACACCGACGAGGATGGCAGTGTAGTAGTGCAAGTGGCGGAGGAAGTGTTTGGATCTGTAGAGGAGCTGGTCATAAATCAATTGGCATCCAACCTGGGATTGGATGAAAGCGACATTTCAGTTGTCAGTAATACAGATATCGAATTTTCTGATGCCTGTTTGGGTGTTGCCATGCATAATGTTGTATGTGCCGAGGTGGTGACGCCTGGAAAGATCATTGTCCTGGAGGCAGAGTCTGTTCAATATGAATACCATGTCAGCAATGATGGCACACGTGTGCAGCCCGCCACGCTGGCACTGACCTGGACGCGCGAAGGCGGGATCGCGGGGTTCTGCGACAGCCTGACCGTGTTTCTCTCAGGCGAAGTTTATGGAGACCAATGTCGTTCTCAGCCGAATGGCAGTATGGGCACGTTCGCTGATCTGCTTTCTGATACTGAACGCGACCAATTCAACGCCTGGGTCAAAGAATTAGGGCAGGTCGATCTTGATGCTTCTGATCCTGAAGGTGTTTCAGACCGCATGGAAGTAAAGCTGGTGTTCTACGGTAGTGGAAACGGCACACTGGGCAAAACTGATCAGCAAGAACTCCTGCTCTGGGTTCAAAACTTATATCAAAAACTATACTCATAAAAATAGAGCCTGCGAAAGCAGGCTCTATTTTTTGTCGATAATTAGTGACCACTACCCGGCATGGGTGTGCCGTTGAATATCTCGGGATTTTCAGGACCTTCCACGATCAGGAAGCCAGCCAATCCGCGTTGTAATCTTGAGAGGGCGTGATCTACAAGGATATAGCGCCCAGGCACTTCAAGATGGAACTCGACCATGGTTGCACCGCCGGGCGGGACAAGGGTAGTTTGTACGTCTGTGAGAGGTGCCGCCGTGAGGGATGCCTGATCGTACACGCGGTCAAATATCTCGCCGATCACATGGAAGGATGATGTGAGATTGGGTCCACCGACGCCGAAGAAGATGCGTAGGGTTTCACCTACATTGGCTTTGAGGGGCTTTTGTGTGGTGAGTGAACCGACTGCTCCATTGAAGACAATATATTCAGGATCTTCATTGAGAAGCTTGGTCACATCGGTTGTCTGCTTGCCTTGTTCACCATAAGCGCCGGTTGTGTAAATGTCGCCTTGCATAACATAGAACTCGCGATCAACGGGGGGAAGTCCGCCTTCGGGTTCAACGAGGATAAGTCCGTACATGCCATTGGAAATGTGGTTGGCAACCATGGGAGTCGCACAGTGGTACACAAAGAGACCAGGGTTGATCGCCTTGGCGGTGAACATGGTTTCTTTGCCGGGCTCAGTTTGAGTCATCACCGCACCGCCGCCGGGACCTGTCACGGCGTGGAAATCAACCGAGTGATTCATCGTGCTGGATGTGCTGTTCTTCATATGGACTTCAAGGGTATCACCCACGCGCACGCGAATAAATGGACCAGGAACTGCGCCATTGAATGTCCAATAAGTGAATGTGGTTCCATCAGCAAGTTGGCCTTCCACTTCGATGGCTTCCAGATCTACGCGGATGGTTTGAGGCTCGCGTGCCTCGAGCGGTGCCGGTAGATCAGTTGGGTCACGTACGATATCTACACCGGTGGTGGGTAACTGTGTGGCTGTTGTAACCACAGTGTTGTTGCCATATGCACCTGCAGGCAAGCCACTGATATAGCTCACAATCGCATTGACTTCATCTGCGCTTAGTGTGCTTGCCAGAGTGGCAGGCATCACGTTGGCAGCACAGGGACCAGTGGGGCAGGTGGGTGCAATGAATAAATTTGGGTCTTGAATGGATTCGCGGATATATTCCTCAGCCGTGGTGGCTTTGCCTGTGTAGCTTCCGCTCTTGAAGTGTTCATCAGCAGCCATGTTTACATCAGAAAGATTGGGTGCGATCACGCCAACCGCATTGGGTATCCCGGCAATCGTATGACAGCTTCCGCAGGCGCCTTTTTGAAACGCAGCCAGTACTTGAGGATCACCGGTGCTTTGACTGGAGGACGAATCAGGCATTACGTCTGTCAGGCTGACCACCAACTTGCCTCGCATGCCCAATTCAGCATGGTTTCCGACGCTATCGTAATATTCCATTTCGCCGTGGACCGCTGGCACTTCAAACGTAACGGAGGTTTCCTGTCCCTTTTTGTTGAGGATCTCTGTATGGGCTTTCACTTCTGGGAAAGTAATATCATGTTCGCCTTCGCCGCCGTTGATCAATGTAACGGTAATGGTCTCGCCGGGCTTGGCACTCAAGGTGGGATTTGAAATCCCGTTGATCTCATCGCTTACGCCAAGGAAGATCAATTTCCCGTCTTTCAGTTCAGTGGTCAGCACGTATTCCTTGCTGACGATTTGAGAATTTGCGCCGCCGCAGGCTGCAATAATGACAGCCAGAACGAGGGCGACACCAATAAATGTGACGAACTTTTTCATGTTGAGCTCCTTATTCAAAATTGTGAACATTAAGTTTGGCGAGACCTTCAATGAACCTAGTTTCATCAAGGCTATAAATTGTGATGACATCTTGCAGCGTGCAAAAACGGGCGAGTGAGCAAACCGCACAAGTGGTATGCTGGTCAATGAAAAACCTGACTGCCTTGGGAGTTGCCGCCAACAAATCTGCTACGCTGGTTTCCGAAAGTGCCAAAATATCGTTCATGATGGACCTAGAATAGTCCTTTTCCCCCGGCTTGTCTTTGCGCTAGCGCAAATAAGAACTTACAAAACTTACTTTTCTAAGCTCCCTGCAATTTTTACCAGGTCATGTGGTTTCAGGATCTTGATCCGTTCTCTGCCAGCTTCAATGATGCCGCTCCGTTCCCATTCACTAAGCAGACGGCTGATGGTGTAGAGTGTGGACCCGGTCATTTCGGCGACATCTTGTCGCGAGAAGAATAACTCAATACCCGCCTCTTTACTGGACTTTGTGCCTGATTGCCCAGCCAAACGAATCAGTGCGTTGGCGACGCGTTGTTCGACCCGTTCGGTAGCCAGTTCACGATAGCGCGCCTGCATTTCCTGAATATAAGATGTCATTAAATTCATCAAACCAAAAGCGATCTGAGGACGGGTTTCCAGCAAGGTTTGCATGAACCTGCTTTCAATGGCAAGGGCAGTGCTTGCTTCAAGTGCTTGAGCTGAAGCCGGGTAGTTCGCATTTGATTTGGATATACCGAGTGCCCCAAACAATTCCCATTGATTAATGGTACGCAAATTGACCTGTTGCCCCGATGGGTTGGATTGCAATAATTTTGCCTTACCAGAAACTAAGATATAGAAATAAACAGCCGGGTCGCCTTGGAAGAAGAAAAACTCACCATCCTCCAGAGAACGTAGAATACCCTGCTCAACTAATAAAATCAAATCTTCTTCTGCGGCTTCTTGAAATACATTGACGCGCCGTAGATCTTTGGGGTCTAGCTTCATAAAGACAATTCTACTCCGTAAAGGATGATTTACACTTCCAACTCATGACATTTCTCAGTAGGGGAACACTTGCCCTTGGAATTTCACTATGTTATTATAGTCGCTACCCGACCCCCCTGGGGGGGGTAAGAGCAAGTCGATCTGTCGCGTCCTAAAAACTAGAGGTATCCATGGAAAACGAAAACACACTCCGGCGTTTGAAAACAATTGAAGGCCACCTGCGTGGCATCATTCGCATGGTGGAAGAGGATGCGTATTGCATTGACGTGATCCGCCAGATCCAGGCTGTGGAAGGTGGGCTGAATAAAGTAAGCGCCCAGATACTGGGAGATCACCTCAATTCCTGTGTTATTACCGCCGTTCAAGGTAATGACAAAAAGGAACGCGAGCGTGTGCTGAAGGAAATTACCGAAGTATTTGAAATGTCTACCAAAGTTTGATAGTTGGTTGCTAATTGAAACCACCTAATAAAATCAACAACCATTAAGGAGAAATAAACCATGACTACTGTTACTTATACCGTCCCTGCAATTTCTTGCTCACACTGCACCCACACCATCGAAACTGAAGTGAGCGACTTACAAGGTGTTCAATCCGTGAAAGCGAATGAAGCCACCAAGCAGGTCGTTATCACTTTTGCTGCACCTGCAGATGAGACAAAGATCAAGGCATTGCTCGCCGAGATCAATTATCCAGCTGAAGGTTTGATCACACTCTAAAGAATGTATACAGATTACGTGACACGCAGTATGTAATCTGTATTTTGTATTGTGCAAGGAACTCGTATGACTGCTACCAAACAACTCACTCTCCCCATTACCGGCATGACTTGCGCGAATTGTGTCGCGACGGTTGAACGCAACCTCAAGAAGCTTGATGGTGTCAACACCGCGGTTGTCAACCTATCCTCCGAGCGCGCCACTGTAGATTTCGATGCCGCAAAGCTCGACCTGCCTGCGGTAATTGCGCGTGTACAACGTGCAGGCTATGATGTGGCTACTGGCGACGCCGA
This sequence comes from uncultured Anaerolinea sp., assembly GCA_964568115.1. Classification (GTDB taxonomy): domain Bacteria; phylum Chloroflexota; class Anaerolineae; order Anaerolineales; family Villigracilaceae; genus Defluviilinea. The sequence continues at coordinate 14,053 of CAZMQE010000002.1, read as the reverse complement.
TCTTGTCATCAAACGACTTTCTGATGACAACGATGCCCGTCGCCTTGAGAAAGCCTTGCTTAAGCTTGAAGGCGTACTGGATGCCAAAGTGACTTATGCCACCGAAAAAGCGCGTGTGCGCTACGTGCCTACAGTGGTGAGTCAGGCTGAGATTCGCGCGGCAGTGTCCGGGTCTGGTTTTGAGGCGGTAGAGTTGGGCGGCGATGCTGAAGATGCCGAAGCCAAGGCGCGTCAGGCTGAGATCGATCATCAATCCATGTTGTTATTCGTTGGTGCGTTGTTCACGATCCCATTGTTCATCTACTCGATGGGCATTGATCTTGGGTTCTTTGGTTCAGCCGGGCACGGCAGTAATGTGGCACGCTATATCATGTGGGCGCTCGCCACGCCCGTGCAATTTTATGTGGGTTGGCAATACTATGTGGGCGCGTTCAAAGCCTTGCGCAACAGATCTGCCAATATGGATGTGTTGATCGTAATGGGTTCTTCAGCCGCGTATTTTTATTCCATTCCCATTGTGCTCGGGTTTCTGCAAGGGCACGTCTACTTTGAGACGGCGGCGGTCATTATCACGCTGATCAAGTTTGGGAAATTTTTGGAAGCGCGTGCCAAGGGGCGCACTTCTGAAGCGATAAAAAAACTGATGGGCTTGCGTGCCAAAACCGCCCGCGTCATCCGTGACGGGGTGGAGGCTGAGGTCTCGATCGACTCTGTCTTAGTCGGAGATATTGTCCTCGTCCGGCCTGGCGAGAAGATTCCTGTGGATGGGGTAGTGGTCGAGGGTCGCAGCGCCGTGGACGAATCCATGTTGACGGGCGAATCGTTGCCCGTTGAAAAGAAACAGGGTGACCCGGTCATCGGCGCGACTTTGAACAAACTTGGTTTGTTGAAATTTGAAGCCACCAAAGTTGGCAAACAGACTGCGCTTGCGCAGATCATCAAACTGGTCGAAGATGCGCAGGGCAGTAAAGCGCCCATCCAAAAGCTTGCAGACCAGGTTTCAGCGGTATTTGTCCCGGTGGTGATCACGATTGCGGCGCTTACGTTTGTTGGGTGGTATTTCTTGGGACCCGTCTTGCCGGTCAATGCTGATACAGATAATTTCACACGCGCCTTGATCAACATGGTCGCTGTGTTGGTAATTGCCTGCCCATGCGCGATGGGGCTTGCCACGCCGACTGCTGTAATGGTGGGTACCGGCAAAGGCGCAGAATTGGGTGTGTTGTTCAAGAGCAGCGAAGCCCTGGAACGCGCTGGTAAAGTTACCGTGGTGGTTCTCGATAAAACCGGGACGATCACCAAAGGTCAGCCAGCGGTGACAGACATTATTACCAATACCCAAATTACTGAAAACGAATTACTCCGCCTGGCTGCCTCGGTGGAGAAGGGGAGTGAACATCCTCTTGGCGAATCGATCTGGGCTGAGGCAACCACTCGCGGCTTGAGTTTGGTGGAACCGGCTGGGTTTAAAGCCGAGGCTGGGCATGGCGTGCAGGCTGAGGTCGAGGGCAGAAGCGTTGCCGTAGGCAATATCCGCATGATGAACGCGAACAACTATCCCATGAGCGGACTCGAATCCGAAGTGGCGCGTTTGCAATCGGAAGCGAAGACTGCCATGCTGGTGGCGATTGATGCAAAGGTTGCAGGCATCATCGCGGTTGCGGATACAGTGAAGGATGGTTCGAAGGAAGCAATCGCAGAACTTCATCGCATGGGCATTAAGGTTGCGATGATCACCGGTGATAACCAAAAGACTGCCGAGGCAATTGCCAAACAGGTTGGTATTGATGAAGTTCTCGCTGAGGTATTACCCGAAGGAAAATCTAACGAAGTCAAGAAACTACAAATCGAAAATCGTCAATCGAAAATCGTAAATGTCGTGGCGATGGTTGGTGATGGTGTCAATGATGCGCCTGCGCTGGCACAAGCGGATGTTGGTATTGCGATCGGCACTGGTACCGATGTTGCCATGGCAGCCGCACCCGTGACGTTAATGAGTGGTGATTTGCGGGGTGTAGCGCGTGCCATCTCACTTTCGCGTAGGACGCTGGGCACGATCAAACAAAATTTGTTCTGGGCGTTTATCTATAATGTGATCTTGATCCCTGCCGCGGGGTTGGGATATTTGAACCCCATGCTTGCTGCGGGTGCCATGGCATTCAGCAGCGTGTTTGTGGTGAGCAATAGCCTGCGGTTACGTGGATACAAAGCCGAAACGATTGCTGAACCAAAGACTCGCGCCCGCCGATTCGCGGAGGTTGCGCCTTTGGCGGCAGGGATCATCGTGGCTTTGGGCTTGTTTGGATATTTTGCATGGCTTCGAATGCAACCGGCTCCAATGGGTATGGATGGACAGACTGATTCAAGCATGGGCGTGATGAGCTATAGTGGCAAGATCGCTACCAAAGCTCCAGTGGTCTCAGGTGTATCCACTTCGCTGGATATTCAGATCGTTGATCAGCTAGGGAATGCCGTCACAGCTTTTGAGGGTCATTACTTTGGCAAATTCGTGTCCTATGCTCATGTTGCGATTGTTCCCCGTGATCTTTCATCCTTGCAGGCAAACCCGGTGACGGTGAATGCTTATACTGGAAAAAACAACAATAACACTAATGTGGGCGGCATGGCGGGCATGGGCGCAACACCCGTTGATCCTCAAGCTACCGATGCCCAACCAGCTGCCACTACAGAGGTCAAAATTCAACCGATCGTTACATTCCCGAAAGATGGGCAATATGTAGTGTTTGTAGATTTCAAACCATCTGGCGGTGATAAAGTAATGCTGGCTTTGCCAATGGAGGTTGGGTCAGAGACTTTGCAAGCCGCAGCCCTAACGCCCGATGCATCTCTTACCCACGCGAGCGGTGATTTGATGATCACCCTGAAATATGATGGTGTTATAAAAGCTGGTCAACCCACGAATATTAGTTTTGATGTCGTTGATGCCCAGGGGCATCTGATTTCAGGCGAGATCGGCTTGGCATCCGGAGATCATCTGGCTATGCATGTATTTGACGAAGACTTAACAACGTATTTGCGCCCCGCGGTAACGGATACCAGTACTTTACAATTCCCGGTTATTTTCCAAAAGCCGGGTCGTTATAAGATTTGGTTTGAGTATATGTACGCAAATATTTCACAGCAAACTGCTTTTGTCATTGACGTGAAGTAAGCAGTGCTATGGAGCGAATCACTTGTCTGAGCGCAAAAAAGAAAAATATATCGCCGCGCGGCAACATGAAATTTTTCGGTAGAACGCTTGGCATGATCAAACGAAATCTGTTTTGGGCGTTTTTTCGCTAGTTTGAGATCGAAGAATATAAAAAATTAACCAGCTTGCAGGGTTGATGAGAGAGCCTAGCTTATGAATAAGGAGATTTATGATGAGAACTAAAATTGTGATCCTGATTTTACTGGTTTCCCTGTTAGTGGCATGCGCGCCTAAAAAAGAGGAAATGCCGACTGCCGTGTTGCCTGCCGGAAAAGCTTTCACCGAAGGCAAAGAGATTTTCTTTGTCCACACCGAAGCATCAGATGAAGGTGTGGCGAAATTGTTATCAGACATGATGGCATCGCCTGTGCTTTACGTCCCGGCGCTTGCCAAAACACCGGATGAAGCTCTTGCAAACGTATACGTCTTTGATAATGGACTCGAAGGCATGGGACCGTTCGGCTTTCAAGCTGATGTGTTCGATAACCCGCCCGGTACTATTGGATATTCACCCTTGCGCCGCATCAATGTGGTGACATGGGCGGACCCAGCTCAGGCGCGTATGCTCACTTCCGTTGCTGAGATCATGTCTGCAAAGGATGCCGGTGAACTAACCATTGCGCAACCTGGTGTGGTTGTCAACATGCCATTCGTCGTTTGGGATGGCGGTCAACGCTAAAAGCTGAAAACCTTCGCTATGGGTTACACGGATTGACACAAAAAACAAGCCGTGTAATCAGCGTCTATAAATTATTGGTCTAACTACTTACTTTCTGAGGTCTCATGTCTAACCAGAGTAAACCCGCCTTTGACCCTGCCATCCTCGTTGCGATCGGCATTGGCTTGATTACATTTGCAGTGATCCTGGTCGCCCTACAAA
>CAZMQE010000002.1:0-9862 GCA_964568115.1 uncultured Anaerolinea sp. | reverse complement strand
GTTGCGATCGGCATTGGCTTGATTACATTTGCAGTGATCCTGGTCGCCCTACAAAATCAGGGTGATCAGGCATTAGCCATTGGCGCAGGCACGGGTCTTTCAGGGCGGATTATAGTTGCCTTCGTCACCGGTCTTACCACCGGCGGATTAAGTTGCCTCGCTGTGCAGGGCGGCTTGCTGGCAAGTTCGCTCGCGCATCAAATCGAACAGGATTATCTTGAGCAATCCACGCAACTGACCAAGCGCGGCAATAAAAAAAGTCTGCCCAAAAAGCGTTCGAGTACTGCCTTGCCTATTCTGTTGTTTTTGATCGCTAAACTTGTTGCCTATACTTTGTTGGGTGTCCTACTGGGCTGGCTCGGTTCATTCCTCACATTAAGTCCGCTCACACGCGCCTTCCTCATGATCGCCATTGGTGTCTTCATGATCGGTAATGCCCTGCGCATGTTCAATGTGCATCCTATCTTTCGGTATTTCTCCATTGAGCCGCCGAAATTCATCACGCGATATATTCGCCGCACTTCCAAAGGCACAGACACATTTACACCTATTTTCCTTGGTGCGCTCACTGTATTTATTCCCTGCGGTGTGACCCAGGCTATGATGGCAGCCGCGCTTGCCACAGGCAGTCCGCTTACAGGCGCGGCAATGATGTTCGCCTTCGTACTCGGTACCAGCCCGGTCTTTTTCATTGTTGCTTATTTGACAACAGAACTTGGATCGCGCCTCGAAAAATTCTTCATGCGCTTTGTCGCGGTCACGGTTTTGATTTTGGGACTCGTGACTCTGGATGGCGGACTCAATGTAATGGGTTCCCCGCTCTCGTTTCAAAACCTAAGCCGGAATTTGTTTCCGTCCGAAAGCAGCACTGCTGCTCAAGCCTCATCTCCCCAGTCTGCAGCGTCTGACGGTCAGCTGACATTACAAGTTGAAAATAAAGGCTACTTCCCGCAAACCTTGCGCGCTGATGCGAACACTGCCATCAAGCTAAATCTGGTCACCAATAAGACTTATTCTTGCGCTCGCGATTTTGTCATCCCTGCATTGAACTATTATCAGTTACTGCCTGATACTGGCTCGGTTCAGGTAAATATCCCTGCGCAACCGGCAGGTACGCGCATGTTCTTCACTTGCTCGATGGGCATGTATACTGGAATGATCATTTTCGAATAAGAGGTCCCATGATTAAGAAAACCTTCTCTGTTCCCGATATGACCTGCACCAACTGTGCCATGAAGCTCGAAAGTCTCGAAGATGTTTTGGATGGCGTGAAAGAGATTAACGCCAGTTATCACAAACTGCAAATGGTCATTGAATATGATGAGTCAAAACTAACCACTGAGCAGATCATTGCAGCCGTAAAGAAAAAAGGCTATCTAGCTGTTCCTGCATAATCATCGAATACCGGTAACATAAAAGCGACTCGATGGGTCGCTTTTATGTTTGGGGTATACTCATTCCAATTACTAAAAGGTGCATCCATGGCGCAATACTTTACCTTACAAGAAGCCAACCAGATGCTGATATCCATCAGCGCCTGGTTGGACGAGATCAAGATCATCCGCAGCGAGATCCTTGCACATCAGCCCGAAATCTGGAGCGTGATGGAAAAGTCCGCAGGCAATGGCGGGAATCCGACTCTCAGCCGCATGGTCAAGACCTTTGACCGGTTGGATGCGTTGATCCACAACATCCAAGATATGGGTGTCATCATCAAAGATATAAACACCGGTTTGCTCGATTTCCCCGCCATCAAGGACGGACGTGAAGTTTATTTGTGTTGGAAGCATGGTGAAGGAACTATCGCTTTTTGGCATGAGATCGAAGATGGTTTTGCCGGAAGACAGCCGATCGAATCGTTCTAAAGCATAGTTCCAGGGTGAATTCATGCATGTATCAAGATGTTCGGCGCTTGTAGGCAGATTCCCCGGTTTATTTACAAACAGTTCTCCCCAAAAATGAATAGGAGTAATATGAACAAAGGTATCTTATATGGTATCGGTGCATATGTGTTGTGGGGCTTCTTTCCCATCTATTGGAAGTTCCTGCATCCTGTTCCTGCCTTGCAGGTGATCGGACACCGAATTGGCTGGTCGTTTATCATGCTGGCGGTTTATGTATTGATAACCAAACAATGGCAGGATTTTCGTTCAGTCGCATTCAAAGCGAAGACGATCGGGATGTATTCGATTGCGGCAGTTCTGCTTAGCATTAACTGGCTGATCTATGTTTGGGGTGTCAATGCTGGTTTTATTGTTGAAACCAGTTTAGGGTATTTTATTAATCCCTTGTTGAGTGTGTTGCTGGGTGTCATATTTCTGCGTGAGCGTCTGCGTCCCATGCAATGGATTCCGGTTGGGTTGGCTGCTGTGGGTGTGATCTACCTTACCTTTGTTTATGGCCGTCTGCCTTGGATCGCGCTTTCGCTGGCATTCTCGTTTGGCTTTTATGGATTCGTGAAAAAACTTTCCCCGTTAGGTTCATTGTATGGACTCACCCTTGAAACGGGCATTGTATTCCCGGTTGCATTGATCTATCTGGTTGTCGTTGGAGTTAATGGGACGGGCGCTTTCTTCCACGCCGGAACCTTGATTGATCTTTTCCTCATTGGCGCGGGGATAGTCACCACAATTCCACTTTTGATGTTTGCGTCTGCCGCAAAACAGATACCGCTTACGCTCGTGGGGTTGTTGCAATATATCGCGCCGACCCTGCAGTTTTTGATTGGGGTCTTTGTGTACAAAGAAGCTTTTGATTTTTCACACTTCATCGGTTTTGCCATCGTTTGGGTAGCGCTGATCTTTTTTGCAGTTGAAAGTTATATTGCGAATCGCGTGCCGATCCAATCGATCCCTGAGTTGGGGGAAGGTTGATTACGCTAATAATAGACGCCGAAATAATTCATTCAGGTAACTCCTTCATTTTTTGACATGATATACTCTCACGCGTGGAGCAATAACACTCATGAAGCTTGACCCCACCCGTCAAGACTTGAAGCCGTTTTTGGGCTTCGATCGCCGCGAACTGATCGTGGGCTTTCTTAATGCCATCATTGCCAGTATCGCAATTGTTGTTTCACTCGTATTTCTGATGCATCAGATAACGTTGGGGATCATATTCGATACAACCTCGTTTTTTTTAATCGCTTTACTGGTAACTCAATTTATCTTATTCGCTCTATTGCGTCGTGGCTATCTCAATCAAACTGCTGTGATTCTGGTGTTTTCAACCTGGCTCGGGGTCTCGTACCAGGCATGGCAGTCTGATGGTGTTCATGACGTGGTGATCTATGCTTATATATTGACCATCCTTATGGCGGCGCTGCTTACGAACTGGAAGATCTCCATTATTGTTTCTGTGCTAAGCGTTGCGGTTATTTGGTTGTTGGCTATCATCGAAGCACGCGGAGGGCGGATTGCGAACATGGATTCGCCCATCAATATCGCACGTGACTTGACTGCAGTTTTTAGCCTTTTGGCGGTCATGATCTTTTTGGTGATCAATACCTTGCGCCAAACCCTGGATAGAATGCAGGCTGAAGGCATTGAACGATTGCGTGCTGAGCAGGCTTTGCGCGCCGAGGAGGAACGCTTTCGCAAGATATTTGATCTAAGCCCGGTTGCGATCAACGTCACCTCTTTAAAAGATGGCAGGCTGCTTGAAGCGAATGAGGCGTATTGGCAGTTAACTGGTTTTGACCCTAAAACTGCAATTGGTCGTACGACGATTGAGTTGACGATCTGGGATACCGAAGAGCAGCGCCAGGATTTTGTGCGCAGATTGAGCGCATACAAATCCCTGCATAACCCCAATTATGAATTTGTCAATGTAGCTGGTGAGAAGCACATCACCATCGCTTTTTATGAGCTGATCGATTCAGGCAATGAGCCGTGCATTTTATCCATGTTCTATGATATTACCGACCAGAAACAGGCGCAGATTGCCCGCCAGCGAAGTGACGAGCATTTCCGTAAGGTTTTTCATGTCAGCCCGGTTGCCATCGTGATTACCACACTCACGGATGGTCGTATTATTGATGCGAATGCTGCCTTTTGGAAACTCTCCGGTCACGACCCCGAAACATCCATCGGGCGGACGACCTTTGAATTAAGGAAAATTGTGCAAACCGAAGAGCGTGATAGGTTTATTCGTGAACTGCTTGAGAAAAGATCAATTCAGAACCCGGCCTATGATTTTATCAACGATCAGGGTCAGCATATTAAGACAGTCGCTTTCTATGAATTGATCGATGAAGGTGGCGCTCCTGCCATCCTTTCCATGTTTTACGATATCACCGAACAAAATAAGGCGCAGGAGGCGCTGGTCCAAAGTGAGGCGCGGGTGCGGGCTTTGCTGGAAGCCACACCCGATATGATCTTCGAGTTGACGCGCTCCGGCACCATCGTTCAATTCATCCCTTCAGCTGACAATGATCTCTTTCTGCAGCGTGATGAATTGATCGGAAAGACTCTGGCTCAAATTTTCCCATCCATAGCTGACCAGGCTGGTTTTGCGATCGGGCGTGCGCTGGCTTCGGGTCAGGTCAATGCATTTGAGTATCGATTGCCGGGCGCCGCTGAAAGTAAAGATTTTGAGGTTCGCATCACCCCAGCAGGACCAGACTTGGTGTTAGCCACCATTCGTGACGTTTCCCTGCGCAAGTGGGCTGAATCAGAGCGCGAGCAGCTCATCAACGAGTTGGAAGCAAAGAATGCCGAGCTGGAGCGTTTCACTTACACAGTCTCGCATGATCTTAAGTCGCCTCTGATAACCATCAAAGGCTTTCTTGGGTATGTGCGTGAAGATGTCCAAACTGGAAACATGAGCCGGTTTGAATCTGATCTGCGGCGTATCAGCGATGCCACTGAAAAAATGCAGCACTTGTTGGGCGACCTGCTCGAACTCTCGCGGATCGGACGCTTGACCAATGAGCCAGCTCAAGTCTCCATGAATGCGTTGATTGCTGATGTATTGGAAATGTTGCACGGCAGAATCCAGGCGGGTAATATCACTGTGCAAGCGGCTGAAGATCTCCCGGATGTATATGGTGATCGCCAACGCCTATTTGAGGTATGGCAAAACCTGATTGACAATGCCGCCAAGTTCATGGGTGACCAGCCCGCACCGCGGATCGAGATCGGTGTGCAGGGCGAACTATATGGCAACCCTGTGTTTTTTGTCCGCGACAATGGCATGGGCATCGCCTCTCAATTCAAGGAAAAGGTCTTTGGACTTTTCGATAAGCTGAATGCGCAAAGCGAAGGCACGGGTATCGGGCTTGCGTTGGTCAAGCGCATCATCGAATTTCATGGCGGACGCATCTGGGTGGAATCTGAGATCGGATTGGGTGCCACGTTTTTCTTTTCGCTTCCCAGCCAGCCGGTAGCTGGTGAGGTGAACAAATGAATCGCATTTGGCTGATTCTTGCGCTCCCACGCTTTGAGGGTGACCCTGATAAAACACGCCATGCCCAATTACTGCATGTGGTTTCCCTCGCGCTATTTGTAGTGTTGACAGTTCTGATCGTTATCAACCTGATTTTAGACAGCCAATTCGGGCACACCGTTAATATCGTTTTGGCTGTTTTGGCATTAATGCAAGTTGTTACTCAGGTGTTGATCAAACGCGGATTTGTTCGTGCAGCAGCGTATCTGTTATTTATCATTTCCTGGATCGGTATTACCTGGATCGCAAGCAAATTGGACGGCGTTCGCAGTGTTGTTTTGTTCGCATATTTTACGGTCATCCTGGGCGCTGGTTACGTCTTTGGGTGGCGTACTGTAACACTCTTCACAACCTGGAGTATCCTGGCGGTTTGGATTCTGGCTTTGTACGAAGAATGGGGAATTAACAAGCCGGTCATGGATAGCCCCATGAGTATCGCAATTTATCTGACGGCGCTTTTTATTTTCTCTTCTGTGCAGATTTACTTTATTATCAATGTTTTGAAAAGATCCCTGCGTGAAGCTGACGTGGAACTGCAACGCCGTCTACGCATTGAGCAGGAATTACGCAGTGAGCAGGAACGTTTGGCGCTTGCATTGGACGCATCAAAAATGGGGACTTGGAATTGGGATATCGAAACTGGGGCAATTTCATGGTCAGATAAGATCGAAGGTCTGTTTGGGATGGGCAAAGGCGAGTTTGACGGCAAATACGATACGTATCTATCCCTCATTCATCCAGATGATCTGCCAGATCTGCAACAGACGATCGGGCGCGCGTTATCCACGCCAGATTATCATTATGTTGTCGAGCACCGGCTGATTTGGCGAAGCGGTGAAACGCGCTGGCTGGAGGGGCGCGGCAATGTGTATCGTGATGCAACAGGCCGCCCGCTGCGTATGGCGGGTACTGTGGTGGATATTACCGATCGCAAGTATGGCGAAGCGGAGCGTGAACGCTTGCTGCATGAGCTTGCCGCGAAGAATACCGAGCTTGAACAATTTACATACACTGTTTCGCATGACCTCAAAGCCCCGATCATTACCATTAAAGGCTTTCTTGGCTTTCTTGAACAGGATGCAGCGGCAGGGAATCAGACTCGTTTGCATAGAGATATCGCGCGGATTAACGACGCTGTTGATAAGATGCATGATTTGCTTGGCGATCTCCTTGAGCTCTCCCGTATTGGCCGCATGTTGAATGCGCCCGAGCCTGTGAACTTTGGTCTGCTGGTGCAGGAAGCCCTCGAGATCTTGCAAGGCCGTCTGCAGGCAAGCGCGCCTCAGATCAAAGTCGCTAAGGAATTTCCAGTGGTGCATGGCGACCGCCGCAGATTGCTGGAAGTAATTCAAAACTTGATCGATAATGCAGTGAAATTTTCCGGTAAAGAAACCGTGCCAGTCATTGAAATTGGATCGCGGGGCTTTGAAAAGGGAATGCCGGTTTTTTTTGTACGCGATAATGGGATCGGGATCGCACCCGAGCATCATGAACGCGTTTTTGGTTTATTCAATAAGTTGGACCCTTCAGCTGAAGGCACGGGGGTGGGGCTCGCGATCGTTAAACGGATCATTGACTTTCACGGCGGGCGGATCTGGGTTGAGAGTGAAAAGGGTCAGGGAACGGTTTTTTACTTTACCTTGCCGGGAGCTGAATAAGGCAATGGAACTGCATTCGAAAAATACCTGGAGGTGTTTGGCGGAAATCTCAACTAACTTCCTACCTGATCAGAATTCTGCCAGTTACCTTCCATAACCTGAAAAATAAATCAGGAAGAATTTCCAATATCCAACTGACAAACGTCAAACCCTATTTCAAACCATTATAGATATAATTTATCCAAAACCATACAAGGAGTATTGAAATGAATTTTGCAATGTGGCGTAAAGCGCTTAACGTCATCCCTGAAGTTTCAAAAGAAGAATGGGATGGGCTGGATGTGATTTCAAAATGGCTGATCTCCACCCGCGCGGCTGTCCTCGTGATGACCTTTATCTCCGCGGCTCTTGCGGGACTTTTTGCCTGGCGCGATGGATCCTTTAGCTTTTTACCCTGGTTCGCGCTTACCCTGGGCTTGATCCTTGCCCATGCCAGTAACAACATCTTCAACGATTTCACGGACTATGTCCGCGGTGTGGATAAAGATAACTATTTCCGCACGATCTACGGCGCCCAACCTGTCGCCAGTGGATTGATGACCAAGCGTCAGCACCTGACCTATTTTGCGGTCACAGGCTTGCTCGCGCTGATCGCAGGTTTGTACCTTATATTTATCAACGCGAACGACCCCATTATCTGGATGTTACTTGCCGCAGGCGCATTCTTCGTTTTGTTCTATACCTGGCCCCTAAAGTACATTGCGCTTGGCGAAGTGGCAGTCTTGCTCGTGTGGGGACCCTTGATGATCGGCGGCGGATATTACGTGATGGCACATCAATGGAATTGGAATGTGGTGATTGCCAGCCTGCCGTATGTGCTAGGCGTGACTACGGTTATCTTTGGTAAACACATCGATAAGATCAAGATCGACCACGATAAAAAGATTTTCACCCTGCCTGTGATTATTGGCGAAAAGATGGCGCGTTACTCAGTGCTCGCCATGATGATCCTGCCGTATCTTTTCACCTTCTATCTCATCGCGACCAAATTCTTTACTCCGGTGATGTTGATCGTTCTATTTGCCTTCCCGACTTTCAAGCAGGTATACCCGGCGCTCCTCAAACCCAAGCCTGATACTCGTCCCGAAGGCTTCCCCGATGGACAAGGCGGCTGGCCCCTATACTTTGCGCCGCTGGCTTTTGGGAACAATCGCTCCTTTGGCTCCATGTTTATGTTTGGCTTGCTCATTGACGTTGCGTTACGCTTGCTCCCATTTACTCAAAACTTCTGGCGCTAGCCCATTATAAAACTCTGGAATAAATAACAAAGCGAGCTCCGCAATTTTGCGGGGCTCGCTTTGTTTAAAGCTATTTTGGACAATATCGCTCAGGATTGCATTTTAGTTGTATAATTTTGCACAATTGGATTATATTCAACGGCATAAGCCGAAATAAATACACTCAGAAGGAGCATATAATGCACATTAATTTTGCCATGTGGCGCAAAGCTTCATGGGAACTCATCAAAATGGACAACAAACAAGAATGGGATGCATTGGATGTCATCTCTAAATGGCTGATCGCTACACGTTCTGCCGTCACGGCAGTGACCGTTTATTCCTGTATTATCGCAGGCATGTTAGCCTGGCGTGATGGCGTCTTTGCCTTGCTTCCGTGGTTCATTATTACGCTTGGTTTGTTCATTGCGCATGGCACGAACAACCTGCTCAATGACTACACTGATTACTCCCGGGGTGTGGATAAAGACAACTACTTCCGCACACAATATGGCGTTCATCCGCTTGTGCAGAACTTTTGGTCGAAAAGCAAACAGATCCAATGGTTTATTGTAAGCGGCGTACTTGCCACACTCTCTGGCATCTTTGCCTTGTTCTATACCAGCTTCAACCCGGTCATCATCGGCTTGTTCGTGTTTGGCGCCATTGTGTTGATGGCATACACCTATCCTTTCAAGTATTGGGGCTTGGGCGAATTTGCCATCTTCCTCATCTGGGGACCCATCATGATCTCGGGGGTTTACCTGGTGCTGGCATTTGGCAGCAATGGTGATATGAGCAATATTTGGAAAGTTGCGTTGGCAGGTGTGCCTTTTGGTTTGAGCGTTGCCAGTATCAACATTGGCAAGCATATTGACAAGATGAAAGACGACAAAGCCAAAGGCGTGGGTACCTTTCCCGTGCGTGTGGGGCAGACCTTCGCACGCTACACTGATATCTTCTCGATCATTGCTGCGTATGGCATCGTGATCTATCTTGTGGCAACCGGGTACTTCTCCACCTTCATGTTGTTGATCCTGTTTGCGGCGCAACGTGCCATGTATGCCGTTGCCGTGCTCTCCAAGCCGCGCCCTGAAGCTGCGCCGCAAGGCTTTGAAGCTTTCTGGCCCACCTGGTTCTCTGGCTTCTGTTTCTATCACAACCGTATGTTCGGTGGACTATTCGTCATCGGCATTTTGCTCGATACATTCTTCCGCAAAGTATCGCTCGGTTTGCCGCTTTCCACCAATTGGCTGGGCGGCATTGTCTTCGGCTTGGGCGTGATCTATGTCGTTGTGAAAATGCAAATGGATAAAGCTAAAAAGGCGTAGTTAAATTTTTCTTGTAATAGACCCTAAAGGTACGCTTCGCGAAAACCTTTAGGGTCTATTTATTTCCAAATCTTTGATCTCCAACCATTCTTCTTTTCCCTCCAAAACTCCCATCGCGATCTTGCCTTCGGGCGTGAACGCCGCATATTGATTATCGATCCAGATGACCAACCCCATGGGCGGATTCGGACTCACGGGTGACTCAAACACT
>CAZMQE010000001.1:42923-45912 GCA_964568115.1 uncultured Anaerolinea sp. | reverse complement strand
AAGTGACTGTCACCTTTTTTAAAGTAGAATCGGGGTATGACAACAACTATCAAAGCCATCATTTTCGACTACGGTAACGTCCTGCTCGAATGGAATCCCAGACATGTGTATCGCCACTACTTCCCCGGTGACAATGAGGGGATGGAGCATTTTTTTCATGAAGTGGATTTCATGGGCTGGAATGCGCAACAGGACCGCGGGCGCACATTTAAGGAAGGCGTTGCCGATCTCTCCAGTCAATTTCCGCATCATGCGCATCTTATTCAGGCGTATCATGACCATTGGAAGGAATCGATCGGGAATGCGTTGACGGGCACGGTTGAAATACTGAAAGAACTCAAGCAGGCAGGCTATTCCTTATACGGTCTCACCAACTGGTCAGCAGAGACATTTCCGTACGCACGTGCAAAATATGCTTTCTTTGATCTGTTCGATGACATGGTGATCTCCGGTATTGTGGGGCACGTCAAACCGGAGCCAGAGATCTATCACATTCTGCTTGAGAAGATCGGCAGACCTGCGCAGGAATGTTTATTCATTGACGATTCATTACCTAACGTCAAACAAGCCGAGAAGCTGGGGATCAAGGGCATCCATTTTCAATCGGCGGAACAATTAAGAAGTGAATTAAAACAATTGAACATAAAGATTTGAGAAAGAAAATGAAACTTCTGCACATGTCTTTATTTCTGAGCCTGATGCTGGCAGGTTGTTCTCCTGCGACATCTATGGGAACTCAAGCAAACCCAACCGAAACTCCAATTTCAATGACAAGTACACCAGAGACACAATCAAGTCTTGCGCTCGAAGCAGGCTTCCGTTTTTCATCGTATGGACCGCAGTTCAATCCGGGACCAGAATATTGGGCATCTGTCGGTGGAGAGATGGCGGCAAAATTCGCTGAAGCGAAACCTGCTGCACTTTGGATCGTTGGCACATTAGACGGCGACGGCACATATCTAAACTTCGATTGCAAAGCCGCTGATCCCAACATCCGCTGTGCTTATGTGGATATGAACGAGCAAACCCTAACGCTATTCGATGAAAAAGGTTTTGATGTTTGGCTGCAAGTGGAACCGGGCAACGCGAATGTCGATGAATTGATCGATATTGTGCTTAATCAATACAAGCATCATCCCAGCGTCGTTGGGTTTGGGGTGGACGTGGAATGGTATCAGTCAACGAACGGTCCGGAAGGCGAACCAATTTCGGATGAGGTTGCGAAGCGCTGGGTTGAAAAGATCCGCAAGCACAACCCGAAGTATCGTCTCTTCTTAAAACATTGGGATCAAGCCTGGATGCCTCCCACGGTTCGCGATGGCATCTTCTTTATAGATGATAGTCAGCAATTCGAATCCTTTGAGGCAATGGTGAATGAGTTCACTGCATGGGGCAATGCGTTCGCGCCCGCACCAGTTGGCTTCCAATATGGCTACCCTGCCGATAGACCCTGGTGGCAGGGCTTGCAAGATCCGCCTACGGATATCGGGCAGGCTATTCTTGAGCATGTCTCAAATACAAAGGGCTTGTTCTGGGTGGACTTTACCGTTTTAGATATCTTTCCGCCGAAGTGATAAAATCGGTTACTACCATACGGGAAATTTTATGACTCTCATTCACATACAAAATCTATCCAAGCATTTCAAGATTCTCAATCGGCGCGAGGGATTAAGTGGCGCCTTCAAGGATCTTTTTTCGGGTGACTATCGCACCGTCAAGGCGGTCGATGGGATCTCGTTTGATATTAACGCCGGTGAGATCGTGGGCTATATCGGACCGAATGGCGCGGGCAAATCCACCACCATTAAAATGATGACCGGGATCCTAAAGCCAACCGATGGCACGATTTTGATCAATGACCATGTGCCGTATACGAACCGCATTAAGCAAGCGCAGATCATGGGCGTGGTATTTGGTCAGCGCACGCAACTATGGTGGGACTTGCCAGTCATCGAGTCGTTCAGAATTCTGAAAGAGATCTACAAGGTTGACCAAAAGACCTTCGATCAGCACATGGGCATGTTCAACGAGCTGGTGGGATTGAAAGCCCTATACTCGCAACAAGCGCGGACTCTCTCCCTCGGACAACGTATGCTCTGCGACATCACCGCTTCATTCTTACATAACCCACAGATCGTCTTTCTCGATGAGCCAACCATCGGCTTGGATATTTCCGTCAAGGCAAAGATCCGCACCGTGATCAAAGAATTGAATCGCGAGCGCAACACGACCATCATTTTGACGACGCACGATCTCGGCGACGTGGAAGCGCTGTGTCAGCGCATCATCATTATTGATAAAGGCAAAATTCTATACGACGGCGATATCAAAAAAGTCAACGCTTTGTTTGGCGCGTACCGCACGATCAAAGTGCAGATCGACGGTTTCAATGAGACTACGCTTGAGTCATTGAAGACCAAACTAACAGAACGTTTTGGCAAAGACCACGGCATCATCGTTGTTGAAACAGAAGAGTTCTGGACAGATGTAACCATTGACCAAGCTCGCACTCCCCTCTCAGATGTTCTGGGATTCGTTATGTCCAGTTTTGCAGTTAGCGATGTACGCATCGTAGAAATTTCGATGGAGAACGTGGTGCAGCAAGTCTATGATGGAGCGCTGGGATGAGGAAATATTTTGCGGTCGTGCGCGGCACAGCCATGGTCGGAATGATCTATCGTTTCGGCTATTTCTTTGCGATCTTTGGCAACTTGCTGTATATCGGCATTGTGTATTACCTTTGGCGCAGCATCTATCAGGGACGCGATACGCTCCGTGGGCTGACCTTCAATGAAACGATGATCTACATTGCCCTCGGCAGCACGGTCTTCTTTCTACTCAAGACCTACGCCGATTGGACGATCCATTACGAAATCCGCGAAGGGTTGATCGCATCCTACTTGATCAAGCCAATGGATTTTCAACTGTATGCACTATCTGCTGTGCTGGGTTCCACCGTGATGAATCTATTTGCCATCACACTCCCAAC
>CAZMQE010000001.1:39011-42823 GCA_964568115.1 uncultured Anaerolinea sp. | reverse complement strand
TTTTGTTTTGGCTTCCGTTCCAAGCCGTGTTCCATACACCTCTGATGATGGTCACAAAACCCGATTCTGGTCTAGGAACTTTTCTACCCATGCTGGCGGTGCAAGCCTTTTGGGCGATCACGCTCATTGTCCTCAGTCGACTCTTTTACAACCAAGCCATCAAGGTCTTGAGGATCAGCGGAGGCTAGTCATGCGAACTTTGGGCGAATACTTCCGGCTCTACTTCATTATTGAAGCGCAATACATCAAAGCGCGCATGCAATACCGCGCAGACTTTATCATCAGCTCATTGGGGATGTTCTTCACCAGCCTGGTCACGCTCAGCGTCTTCTGGGTGATCTTCGATTCGGTTCCCGACCTCGCTGGTTGGTCACTCAATGAAATGGTTTTCATCTACGCTTTTTACATGCTGGCGATCTCACCCATGCAGATCCTGTTCGATCACTTTTGGCAATTGCGCTTCCATATACAACAAGGTACCTTCCTCAAATATTATTTCCGCCCCATCAACATGATGTTCTATTACATGTCTGAGATGTTCGATCTGAAAGGGCTTGTCCAACTTGTAGCAGGGATCATCCTGTTGGTCTATTCCGGCACCCAGCTCAATATTGATTGGACCGTCGCACGCATCGCCCTATTGCTCATGACGCTCTTCAGCGCCTCCCTTGTGCTGATCTCCATGACCGTCAGCGCCGCGTGCGCCGCCTTCTGGGTCATCGACTCGTATCCCGTGCTCGGGCTGGCATGGAAACTGCGCGAATTCTCCCCCTACCCCATGACCATCTTCGACGGTGCCTTCCGTTTCGCCTTCACCTACATCATTCCGATCGGTTTCGTGGCGTTCTACCCTTCGCAGCTTTTTCTACGCCCCAACGAAGCCACGCCCCTGATCTACTTCTCTCCCCTTATCGGCATCGGTCTCTTCGCCCTCACCTATTGGATTTGGACAAAGGGTGTCAACTCATATACCGGCACAGGATCTTAATTCATGGACACAAAAACGCTTCTCTCTCACATCGAGCTGGAACTACAAAAACAAGTTTCGCGTCTCGATCAGCCGCGCACGAAAAATTTTCACGAAATGCTCACCTATCACATGGGCTGGACAGGAGAAGGCGCTGGTCCCGAAGCCACTGGCAAACGGATTCGTCCGCTGTTGGTGTTGTTGACAACGGCTTCATGTGGGGCGGATTGGCAATCCGCCTTACCTGCGGCTGCCTCAGTTGAACTCGTCCACAACTTTTCATTAGTCCATGATGATATTCAGGACAATTCCCCCAAACGCCGCGGACGCGATACCGCCTGGGTCAAATGGGGTGCGCCGATGGCGATCAACGCGGGTGATGCATTGTTTGTCATTTCTAATCAAGCCATCATTGACTTGAAGAATCATTATCCTGCTGAGGTCGTTGTGCAAGCCGCAGAAATATTGCACAACACCTGCCTCGAACTCACGCGCGGTCAATATTTGGATATGTCTTATGAAGAACGCCAAGATCTCGGTGTGGAAGACTATTGGCCCATGATCTCAGGGAAAACTTCTGCGTTGCTCTCGGCATGTAGTCATATTGGTGCATTGCTAGGTGGCGCAGACGAAGAGCGCCAGGCAGCCTTCCGCTCGTACGGACATTATCTGGGACTCGCGTTTCAAGTGCAGGATGATATTCTTGGCATTTGGGGTGATGAGAAGTTAACCGGCAAGTCAGCTGCGAGCGATTTAGTGGAAGGGAAAAATTCACTGCCTGTTTTGGCAGGCTTACGAAAGAAAGGTAAGTTCGCTGAACGTTGGGCACAGGGACCGATCAAACCAGAGGAAGTGGAAGAAGTAGCACGCCTTTTAGCCAGCGAAGATGGCTACGGTTTTGCCAAAGAGGCGTCGATTCAGATGACGGATATGGCTATCAACAGCCTGCGCGAGGCGGACCCGCAGGGCGAGGCTGGCGAGGCACTCTTCGAGTTAACGAACAAGCTCCTTAACCGGGAGCAATGACCGGCCAGGCAGGATGCGTAAGCAAGTCCAACCTTGATATATTGCTTGTCATACTTATAGCGGGTATAATTCCCTCACTAAGCGGGTGTAGTTCAGTGGTAGAACGCTTGCTTCCCAAGCAAGATATCGTGGGTTCGAGTCCCATCACCCGCTCAAGTGTCGAGGAGAGACTCCCTCGACATTTTTGTTTAGTTTTTTGTAAGGTGACTGTTATGTGTTCATCAGGTAGTCGTAAGTAGAATTGGGTCGGAGGTTTGCGTGATGATACCATCTGAAAATAAAGGAACGATCCTCTACGTGGAGGATAATATTGATAACCGAACACTCGTACGCCGGATCTTACTTTCGGAAGATTATAGTTTAATAGAAGCGGTGAACGCAGCTGAATGCCTTAAGGTTTTGGAGAACACAAAACCAGATTTAATCCTTATGGATATTAATATGCCCGATATGGATGGGTATACTTTGACAGCCAAGATCAAAACCACACCTGGCTTTGAACGCATTCCGATCCTAGCTTTGACGGCGAACGTGATGCGCGGTGATAAAGAAAAAACACTGGAAGCAGGTTGTGACGGTTATATACAAAAACCGCTTGATATTGATCAGCTGGTCCGTGAAATCGAAAGATTCCTCGCAAGGAGCGCACATGTCTGATAATGTTTTAGATACCCAACCTATTAAGAAACCAAATATACCGAAGGATGCAACTGTCCTAGTCGTGGAGGATAATGTTGCAAATTTTGTGCTGATCGCCCGCATGCTCGGGTATCTTGGCATTCATTGTGAATGGAAAACATCGGGCTATGAAGTTGTTGAGTATGCTGATACCCTTCAGCGCCTCGACTTGATCCTCATGGATATTCGATTACCTTACGAAGATGGCTACGGCGCCCTGAAAAAGATCCGCGCTTCTGAACGTTTGAAGGCAATTCCGATCATTGCCGTCACCGCTGAAGCCAGCACCGATCAGATGAACAAAGCCAAAGACTCCGGGTTTGACGGCTTTCTCGGGAAACCCTTGGACCCTGATCGGTTTCCTGATCAGATCCGCCGCATTCTGGCTGGCGAACCCGTCTGGGAATTCAGTTAACCAACTCATCCACTACAAATAAATAATGAGCGCCCCCTCGAACACCACGTTCTTTGTTACCGTATTCTTTACCACGAGTGGAAATCGCCTGCAAATCACCCAGTACTCGGATCCTCAGGGAAAAGATTCGCAGCTTACGATTCCGCGCGGTATCGAGTTGCCTGTGGAAGAAATGGAAACCTTTCTCAAGAACGGCACTCTGCTCGTGGATTTTAGGGATGATCTGACCATTCCAGAAACGCTATTAACCTACCCCAAACAATTGGGGTGCGAGACTGCCGCGTATGTCCCCATTCTACAAGAGGGGCGACTGCGCGGTCTTGTATTAATTGGGGCTCGTAAAGGGCAGGTATTAAATGATGATGTCGTTGATGCGTTTACACGCACGATTCGTTTGACTACGACATCACTGTTACCAATAAATCCCCCAAGCCAACCTTTAGTAACCGACCGCCGCACCCTGGAAGCAAAAGCTCTCAACAACCTGCTTGCTGTGGCTGCGACCATGAAGGATTTGCATTCGTTTTATACTTCTATTCACGAGCAAGTTCGCACAGTCGTGGGCGACCACGGCTTCCTCATCGCGTTGTATGATGAAAAGACCAACTCCATCAGCGTGCCTTATTTATTTGAGGATGGTAAATTTTCCTCGGTCGATACATTTCCTTTAGGCGAGGGTCTTACTTCGATCTTAATTCGCACGCACGAACCTCTGATGTTGGTTGA
>CAZMQE010000001.1:3609-38911 GCA_964568115.1 uncultured Anaerolinea sp. | reverse complement strand
GTTGTGATTCGTGAAGCCACTGGCGACGCAGGCGCACAGATGAAACGTGCGGGACATAAGCTTGGTGTTGGTTCAAAGTCGGTTGTAGGGTTTGTGGCAGGTAATGGCGAACAACTGGTTGTTAATGACACTACCCGCGACGCGACCTATTACGCAAATCCACTACTGCCTGAAACCCGCGCTGAAGCGGCTATCCCATTAAAAGTCGGTGACCGGATCGTGGGTGTTCTGGATGTGCAAAGCAAAAAACCTTTTTCTTTTGCTGAAGAAAGCTTGCGCACTTTACAGATTCTGGCAGATCAACTTGCCATCGCGGTGGTCAATTCTGAATTATTCGCCGAAACGCAGGAACATCTGGCTCAACATCGACTTTTACACCACATCACCACAACTGCTGCATCAGGAACGACATTGGATGAAGCTCTACAATCGGCGGTCAACGGCTTACAGGTAACGCTGGGCGGCGATCGTGTTTCCATTATGTTGGCAGATCGCGAAAAGAAAAGCTTGCTCGTGCGCGCAGCGATTGGCTACACTGACGATGTCTATGAAATGAGCATCCCAGTAGGAAATGGAATTACAGGTTGGGCTGCAGCACATCGCAGAACTTTGCGCATCAACAACGTACAAGATGACGCACGCTATATAGCAGGAAGTGCCAACATTCGATCAGAAATGGCTGTACCGCTCATTTATCGCAGCGAACTACTTGGCGTCCTTAATGTCGAGAGCGAGCTGCCTTCTGCATACACGGAAACCGATGAGGAATTGCTAGGCACATTAGGCGGTAGCCTCGCCGCAATCATCGCAAACGCAAGACTGTTGGAACAGATTCGCGCCCAGGCTGAACGTGAACGCGTTTTGTATGAGATCACAGACAAAATCAGGCGGACAACCGATATGCAAACGATTCTCACAACAACCGTCAGCGAGTTGACGCGTGCAGTTGGAGCGAACCACGCGCATATACAAGTCGGACTCAATCCGCCCACTGAAAAGAAGGCAATTTCATGAAACGCCAATTTTCATTGAACAACCTATTACAACGCACAGGCGGTTGGTATATCATCATTATCATCGCAATTGCACAATTATCGGCATTCGTGGGCGCCGCAATTGGAACGATTTCCATATATTTAAACGCGGAGCTTGATCCGCAAAAACTCGCCGAAACATCGCAATCAACCCCCTGGTTTATTTTGACCGGAAATCTGATATTACTCGCCATCGCCTGGTATCTGACGCCCTATGCGCGCAAACGCCTCACTGCATGGTCAACCAATCAATTGAAAGCCAATCCCAAAGAGGAATTGGCAGCCTGGAAAGAAATCACATCGCTCACATGGCGCTACGGTACAGCCGCACTGATCGTTGCTTATCTTGTGGATATAGTACCATCTGCTGTAATCTCTTTTCAAAAAAATATCACTACATCCGATCAATTTATCTATTCACTCTTAGGCGGATTGGTATCTGTTCTCGCGACCATCATTTTTGCCGTATTGATCATTGATCGCTTATTAGTACCACCCCGCCTTGTCCTCATTCCTAAAAATTTTGAGGCACAATTAGAAGGTTTGGCGGGGCCACGCCTAAACATTAAATTTCAAGTGCTCATTTTAATTTTGGTCGCCATCGGTATTTTAATGATTGGTCCAGTCGGCTTTCACTTTATGAATGAAAGTCTCAGTCCTGAAAACCAATTCCTACGACAATCATTTCAAATTCAATCAACGGTCGTTAGTATCCTTGCATTGGCTCTTGGAGCGGTCCTGGCATTTTTTATCTCGCGCACAGTTTCTGTTCCACTCAAAGAATTGATCTCCACATTTAAAGCCATTGAAGCCGGTGACCTATCCAAACGCGCCAACGTCACGGCAACTGATGAAATCGCTGAAGTAACTATGCACTTCAACAGCATGGTTGCCAGCATCGAAGAACTGCGCGGCACTCTTGAAAAACAAGTGGAAGATCGCACGCGCTTACTGAAAGCCACTAATGATCTTGCAAAGGTATCCTCCTCCATCCTTGACCCCGATGAACTCCTCGCCAAGATCATCAATATGTTCACCGATCAGTTTAATTATTACTACGCAGCTATCTACATTATTGACCCAGGTGAAAAATGGGCAGAACTAAAAGAAGCAACCGGCGAAGCAGGCAAAGTCCTAAAGCAAAACCACCACCGGCTTGAGCTAACAAGCAAGAGCATGGTGGCAACCTCCATTCGTGAAAAATCACCTCGCATTTCACAAAACACTTCAGATGAAAAACAGCGTGTCGAAAACCCGCTGTTGCCTTATACCCGTTCTGAGATAGCCTTACCGTTAATTGCAGGCGACCGCATTCTGGGTGCATTAAATGTCCAATCAACAAAAACAGGAGATTTTGGATTGGAAGTGATTGAAACCATGCAGAACATGGCTGGTCAGGTTGCCATTGCCTTGGAAAACGCACGTCTATTTCAGGAAACTCAACTTCGAATTAATGAAATGCGCGCAATCCAACAACAATACCTGGTTGAAGGCTGGGGTTCGCTATCCATGCGAAAAAATGAATTGGAATATAGTGTCGGCGAAAGTAACGATGCCAATACTCAAAAATTGATAACCCCCATTAACTTGCGCGATCAAACCATCGGACAAATAGCCATCGAAAGCAGCGGGGATTGGACAACTGAACAAAAAAATCTCATTGATGCTGTTGCCACGCAAGCCGCAATCGCACTTGAAAATGCCCGCCTTGTCAACGAAAGTCGCCAAATCGCTACCCGTGAGCGTATGCTGGCTGAGATTAACTCAAAAATATGGGCATCCACCACCATCGATGGCGTTCTACAAACCGCGGTCAAAGAACTTGGCAGACGCCTGGATGCATCAAGCGCCACAATCGAACTCAAATTGGACGATGAGGCATGAGAGATATGAATCCCAACCAGGAAACCACCACACCCGCCAGCTTTCAATACGACCGCTGGCATAATCAATATATCAACAATGTACTAAGAGCTGTTTCTCTGTTGGGAATTCTCCTCCTAGTCATTATCTTGCCAGCTGCAAATAAAAACGAGATTTTTGGCTTCATACTCGTCTACGTAGTGCTTCTTGTTGTTACATTTGCACCGCTTCCCAAACGTATTAAAGCCAGTGTCGTCCCGCTACTAGGCTACTTGCTAGGACTCTACACCCTCCTACAATATGGTCCATGGTCTGATGCAAGCCTGTTCTTTCTATCAAGCGCCATTTTCGCAGCACTCCTGTTCAACAAAAGAATTGACCGTATCTTTCTTGTCTTATCCACAGGAACAATCTTCGCAGTCGGCTCAATAAATTTATTTGGGCTCTATAGCTTTCCAGCAGCCCAACTCCCCGAAACCGATCTCCTGGATTGGGCAATCTACATCGCCGGGTTCATGGTTATGGGCGTTGCCTTGACCAGCGCGCTTGATCTTTTAAAGAATGAATTTAGATCCGTTGCTGCCCAAAATGAAATTACTCTTGGTTTCTTGACAAAAGACAAGGCTGATTTGGAACAACGTGTGCAAGAACGCACAGCTGGATTAACCAAAAAGACCGACCAGCTGCGCGCGGCATCTTACATTGCCCGCCAAACGTCTGAAGCCGAAGACTTGACTGCGCTTCTGGACATTGTTGTAAATTTGGTCACCGACCAATTTGGCTTTTATCACGCTGGTATTTTTCTGCTCAACGAAACTGGCGAAGAAGCCATTCTTCAAACTGCCTCTTCAGAGGGTGGAAAACGCATGGTAGAAAGAGGGCACGCACTAACAGTGGGATCGCAAGGAATCGTAGGGTATGTGGCAGCCCAAAAGAAAGTGCGCATCGCTCTAGACGTGGGCTCTGATGCCGTTTTCTTCAACAACCCCGACCTGCCAATGACTCGGTCAGAAGTTGCGCTACCGTTATTAATCCGCAATAAAGTCCTGGGGGTTTTGGATATTCAATCGGATCAACCCCAGGCGTTTCGCATGGAGGATGTTGATGTTTTACAAACACTCGCAGATCAAGTAGCCGTTGCGATCGAGAATGCGCGGTTATTGGGCGAGTCGCAGGCAGCGATTATGCAACTCGAGGCAGTATCAACCATCCGCATGAAAGATGCGTGGTCAAGGAAACTTCAGGAGCAAAGACATGCGTTCACATATACACCGTTGGGTGTACGTGTCGAAACATCGTCCAATCTGTCAGACGAGGACGGCGTAAAAACAGCGATCTCTTTGCGCGGACAGGAAATCGGCTCCATTGCACTAGCCAGAAAAGATAACGTGGAGTGGAATAAGACCGACGAGGAGTTGATTCGCGAAGTTGCGTATCAAGTTGGTTTGGCTGTGGATAACCTGCGCCTGCTCGAAGATGCCCAACAGCGCGCAAAACAAGAGCAGACGATCGGCGAGCTGGCCGCACGCTTTAGTCAGTCACTGGACATCGATAGCCTGCTTCAAACTGCCGCACGCGAGTTAGGTCAATTGCCTGACGTCTCTGAGGTCTCGGTCTTTATTGGCCAATTACCCGAGCAGGCACCTCAAAAACGACGAACCAAGCGTACAACAGGTTAAACTCATGATGAGCTTCTCAAATCAAGATAGAACTATTCAACAAACCGACGAAAAACTTGGACAAGTTTTTTACACGAACGGACGCTACAATGCCCTGTTCCTTGGAGCGGCAGGTTTGGGGTTTGTTGTAATCTATATACTCACGCTATTTCGTTTTTTGGGTGAGCCTGCACCCCAATTATTGTATATCAGCGGCGCCATATTCTTTCTAGCGGTCATGCAGTTCCCCGCATTAAACCTCGCACTACAAAAAAGAGGTATTGCAGCCAACCTGCTTGGAGCATTTTCTGTCATTATCTTTGCGATCCTGCTGACTTCGTTCTGGGAAGGCATTGTACCGGTTGTGGTAGGGCTGATCTTTGTTACACCTGTAACATCCATTCAGGCTGGGATACCGCGCAAGTATTACCCTCACCTTTTATTCCTGGTGACCACCGGTATTGCGGGCATCATTTACGCAAACACCAATCCATTATCAATAGCTCGGCTACAAACCAATACACCTGTGGCAATCGCAAGTATTGCATTTCTCGGCGCAACTGGTTTATTGCTGCTCACGGCAACCATTATTGCCAGAAGCCGAAGATATCGTAGTCTACGCAGTCAATTATTAACTTCGTTCATTATCATCGTTTCAATCCCTACGGTGATGGCAGCCATTCTTTCAGCAGTTGGAGCTTATACCAACAATGAAACACAGGTACTCAATGTACTTGAAACAGTTTCGAAGCTGAAGGAAAATCAGATCGATGATGTGGTCAATAGCTTTAAAATCGATTCTGTAAGGATTAATCAAGACGCTGATTTCTTACGAAATGCTCTGAACATTCTAACTCCAGGCGCATCCGATCAGGTAACTTTGGAGCTTTTCCGTTCCTTCGCACGTAACCGCCTCGTGGATTTTCAAAACGCAGAAGCGCAGACCTATAGTGAAATTATGGTCTTGAATCTTAAGGGCGATGTGGTTATATCCACTGATAAAAACCGCGAGGGCAAAAGCTTTCAATCTGAACTATTCTATCTCCAGGGCAAAATTGGTGACTTTGCAGGGTTTTCAAATAACCCGACCTTTGGCAATAATGACTTAATTTTTTCCACCCCGATCTATGATGCAGATGGCATAGTTTTCCGCGGCATCCTGGTACTGCGTGCAAATTCCAACTCGATCATAGCTATCGTTGAAAGCACACCCAGCTTTGAAGCAATGGAAACGTACCTCCTTGACAATGATTATCATCCATTGACCAGGACACGTTCAACGACTGGCACTGTTTGTACTACGGCTTCAAAAAGCATTATCACCACCAACAAAGAAGAAGTGGCATGCAAATCAACCAATCTTGTTGCCAGAGACGGCAAAGGCACCTACGAGAATTATGCAGGGGCTGTTGTACTTGGATACTACCAGCGCATTGAATCTGTAAATGTTGCTTTTATCGCAGAAGTCCCCCGCGCCTTTATTTTACGGAATTCACTTAATTCGCTATTAGGCAGTGCTACCCTGGCAATCTTTGTGATCCTGATCGCTATTGCCGCAGTGGCAATTTCAGCCGCTTCCATTGCCGAACCGATCAGCACGCTTGCCAATATCGCAGAGAGTTTTGCGGCAGGGAAATTATCCTCGCGAGCAGCCATCAATCGCAACGACGAGATCGGCGCGCTCGGCAATGCCTACGACCAAATGGCAGAGCAACTACAGGACATCATTGGGAAATTAGAGCAACGCGTTGCCGATCGCACCAAAGATCTCGAGGAACAGTCTCTGCGATTACGCGCCTCTGCTGAAATTGCGCGCGATGCAGCTTCATCCCATAACCTTACAGAATTACTCGATAAAGCCGGTACGCTCATCCTGGATCGCTTCAAGTTGTATCACGCCGGCATATTTTTATTGGACAACAACAAGGAATTCGCGGTATTAACTGCTTCGCCCACCGAAGCCGGAAAACAAATGATCGCCAATAATCACAAACTGCGCGTGGGTGAGGTCGGCATTGTAGGGCGGGTGGCATATACAGAAGAACCAAGAATTACATTAGACACCGGGACCGACGCCGTTTTTTTCAACAACCCACTTCTGCCCAAAACTCGTTCCGAAATGGCATTGCCGCTCAAGGTGGAAAATCGCATGATCGGCGTGCTTGATGTACAAAGCGACGAGGCGCAGGCATTTGACGAGGGTGATATTGCGATCATGCAAATCCTTGCGGACCAATTGGCAACCGCCATCGAACGTGCGCGCTTGCTTCAGCAGGTCGAACAAAACCTTAGCGATCTTCGGCAAGCCTATGGACAATTTACGCGCGAAGGCTGGAAAACCCTGGGTGAAAGCGGCTTACTGGGAAAAACCGGTTATCGCTTTGACAATATCCGCATCCAATCGATCTCAGATGTTCCAGCACACGGCAATGAGGTGATGAAAACCGGAAGCTCCGTGATCTATGATCGAAAAAATACTGGCGCCGATGAAAACAAAGTATCCATACCGATCAAATTGCGCGGGCAAACGATCGGGGTTGTATCCGCCAATCTCAAGGATGGGTATACCCAAACCACTATTTCAACGCTCGAGTTGGCGATAGAACGCCTGGCACAATCCCTTGAAAGCGCCCGACTCTACGAACAGGCTCGTTTACGTGCTGACCGCGAACAAGCTATCGCACAAGTGGCAGCCAGCATCAGCTCAGCAACTGAATTTGATGCAATCCTGCGCACCACCGTTGAAGAGGTTGGCAAATCGTTAAGTGATGCGGAAGTCAGCATCCAGATCATTAGTGATACCGCTGAGTGAACTGCCAAGAGCCCAAAATGAGCATATTACCAAGCTATATATTCCTAAATGAGGAAAAAGCGTGAACTTAAAGCCCAGCACTCCTGTCGCAACCAAGGGATCAAATTTCCTAACCAGCGATAAAATGGTTGTCAATATTCTGATCGTTACAGCCATTGGTATGGCTGTCATTGCCGCGGCTGTTGGCGCCGGAAGGGATAATCCGCTAACGGTGCAGATATTGATCGTGGCGATCATTGTTGACATTGTCGGTATTATTCTGGCTGTGCGCGGCATCACTTTGCCGGGAAGAGTCTTGGTCCCCGGGATATTAACGGTCGCAGCCGGGGTTGTTGCTTACACTCGCGGCGGTCTTTATCACATCTCGGTAGCAGGCTATCCAGTAATCATCGTTCTGGCTGGTTTACTACTTGGCGTTCGAGGCACCTTCTTATTTGCCACTTTAGCATCCATTGCAGCCGGTATTATCGGATATACAGATATTAATGGAATCAGTCCATTCTCACAATCAAGTAGAACCGGCTATGATGATATCGCTGTTGCAGCCACGCTATTTTTTGTCACTGCCATAGTCCTTCGCGTCATTATCGTGCGCCTGACAGAGAGCGTCCAGGAAGCCGAAGACTTCGGTCAAGCACAAGAAACAGCAAACGTTGAACTGAAAAAATTACAGGGCGAACTGGAGCAAAGAGTTGTACAACGTACCGCAGAGCTTGAGCGACGCGCTGGTCAGTTGCAGGCAATCTCAAACGTCGCCCACTCCATAGCCTCCGTGCAGAATATGGATGAACTCCTGCCTGCTATTACCCAACTGGTCAGCGAAAAGTTTGGCTACTATCACGCCGGTATTTTCCTGCTGGATGAAAATCAGCAGTATGCACATCTGCGGGCAAGCAATAGTGAAGGCGGAAAAAGGATGCTCGAACGCCAGCACAAATTAAAACTGGATACGAACAGCATCGTAGGCTACACAGCTTTGCGAGGCGAATCACGCATCGCTCTGGACGTAGGGGCTGATGCGGTATTCTTCAACAATCCCGACCTCCCAGACACCCGCTCCGAAATGGCTCTCCCCCTCCGAATAGGCGGAAATGTGATGGGGGCACTTGACGTCCAGAGCACAGAGTCAAATGCCTTCACCCAGGAAGACATTAACGTTGCATCCATCCTTGCGGATCAGATCGCTATCGCCATTGAGAATGCCCGCCTATTTAGTGAGGCGCGCGCGGCACTTAGCAAATCAGAAGAAACCTTTTCTAAGTATATTAAACAAGAATGGAGCGGATTCGCCCGCCAATCTAAAAACACAGGCTACGTTTTTGATGGCGCTCGCACTGTGGCATTGGAAAAAAAGGATAAAAAAGAGAAGGTCAAGTCATTGGCACAAACCGGGCGTCTCTCGCTCGAAAAAGAGTCTTCTGAAC
Organism: uncultured Anaerolinea sp.; assembly: GCA_964568115.1. Taxonomy (GTDB): domain Bacteria; phylum Chloroflexota; class Anaerolineae; order Anaerolineales; family Villigracilaceae; genus Defluviilinea. Next base: position 30,120 of record CAZMQE010000001.1, on the reverse strand, counting down.
TGACCATCCCCATTAAATTTCGCGGACAAACTGTTGGCATTCTCGATGTGAAGTCGAAAAAAGGGAACCGCCAATGGACTCAAGATGAGATCACCTTACTGGAAGCTGCTGCAGAACGCGCCGCATTTGCTCTTGAAAACGCCCGTTTGGTAGAAAGCGCCCAACGCCGCGCCATGCGTGAGCGTGCCATTGGTGAGATCTCTACAAAAATTGGTGCGGTTAGTGATCTTGAAGCCATCATGCAGACTGCTGTGGAAGAGTTGGGCCGCAAGATCGGTAGCACTGCCGAAGTCACCCTCGAACTCTCGAACGAAGAGGATTAATAGAAAACAATGTTAACTTTCTTCAAAAGACTTACAGCTCCACCCGTATTCGAAGGCGATGAAGAGAAAACACGCGCCTCTGAATTATTAAATATAGTGCATAACACGCTTATTATTGTTATTGCCATGGCACTCATAGGCCTAACAGTAGGCGGTACTGCTAGACCTGCAATTTTTATCACTGTAGCGATATTTTTATTTCTGCTCTTTATATTAAAAATACCCGCCCGTATGGGTTATATTAAACAAGTAAGTGCTATAGTCATTTTGCTAGTTACAATAATATTGACAATTTCCTTGGCGGTTGGAGGATCGATTCGGGCACCTGCTGTTGTTCTATACACTTTAGCAAGTGTAATGAGTGGCTTACTGATCAACCGCCAGGCAATTTATTGGTCAGTGGCTGCCAATGCAATCATCTTCTTTTTACTTAGCTGGGCAGAAATCACTGGTCGCCTGCCAGTTCCAGATTTCACGGTTAATCTCCAACAACCCATCATCTTCACAGCTGCATCTGTGTTGACTGCAGTTCTATTAAATTTAGCGATCAAAAGGCAGGAAGAAGTATTAGCATTAGTACGCCAGGGTGAAGAACTATTGACTTCAGCCAATGCTGAGCTGGAACAACGTGTAAAAGAACGCACAGGCGAACTCCTGAACGCGAACCAACAGGTTGAGGAACGTGCAAGGCAGCTTCAAATTGTCGCAGATGTGGCGCGTACAGCTACTTCGATTCAGGAGTTAGGTACCTTACTCAATCCCCTCACCCATTTAATTAGTCAACGCTTTGGCTATTATCATGTCGGCATATTTCTACTAGATGAGCAAAACCAATATGCAATCCTTGAAGCCAGTAATACTGAGGGCGGCTTGGTTATGCTTAAGCGCGGCCATCGCTTGAAGGTCGGCGAACAAGGTATTGTAGGTTTTGTTACATCACGCGGTGAATCCCGCATCGCTTTAAACGTCGGTCAGGATTCAGTCTTCTTTAATAACCCTGACCTTCCCGATACCCGTTCTGAACTTGCCCTGCCGCTCAAGATCGGCGAAACGATCCTTGGCGCTCTTGATCTTCAATCGGTTGAAGAAAATGCATTTACGCAGGCTGATGTGTCTGTATTATCAATTTTGGCGGACCAGGTGGCAGTTGCAATTCAAAATGCCCGTTCGTCTGAACAGGCACAACGCGCATTGCTGGAAGCAGATCTTGCAACAAGACAATTATCTGGTGAGGCGTGGAAAGGGTACGCAAAATCGATCCAGAGCAAAGGCTACCGTTATGACGGAGTCAAATCTGAGGCTTTGAAAGAAGCGTCCGTATCCCGAAATGAAAACGGCTCTCTTTCCATCCCAGTGCAATTACGCGGTCAAACCATCGGTCGCTTGAAACTAAAAGCATCCGATGCAACCCGCAATTGGACAGAAGATGAACGTGCCATTATCGAATCAACCGCCGAACGTGTCGCGATCGCCATGGAAGGTGCCCGCCTGTTGGAGGAAGCCCAAAAACGCGCCGCACGCGAATCCTTCCTCTCAGATGTTGGTGCAAAACTGGGCACATCCTTCCAATTGGATTCGATCCTGCGTGACACCGTGGAAGAACTTGGTCAAAACTTGCAAGGTTCAACCGTCTCTTTCCAATTGATCAATCCGTCCGCTCCGCCCACCGCCGATTCACCGAAAGTGGATGGCGCATCTGCGCGCAGAAAAAAGGCAGAGTAAGTTATGGCATTCAATAAATCAACTCAAGCAACTCCTGTAAACAGGATTACGCGTATCTGGCGCTTGCTGACAGAAGCCCACCCATCAATTACAGAAATCGGTGAACGTAGGCGGGCGCAATTGCTATCAGCGTTGTCGCTTATCCTGTTTGTTTCCTTTACATGGGCAGTTCTATCCAGCCCATCGTCATTTACGGTATTCATTTTTTTCCTCGGAATTACACTCCTAGCTTATATTGTCAGTCGTACAAGCTATTATCGCATCGGTGCATACTTCTTTTCGTTTGGTTTCACCTCGATAGCGTATATAAGTTTATACAATGGCAGCGCAAATAGTGTCGACACAGCCATAGCGAGCACAGTACCAATCGCACTTATTCTTGCCAGTGCGATTCTCTCACAGCGAGGTTTTCTGATATTGGTAATTGCAACTATTGCTGCCACAGGTAGCATCAGGGTATATGCCGATCCCAAATTCCTTGCAGATCCTTTATTCTCTTTTGGGCGAACCATTGGTGTTACGTCATCCATAGGCCTCATCTTGGTGGGTATTACCGCATTCCGGTCAAGCGTCGAACGCGCCCGTATCAAAGAAGTACAGGCGATTAACACTGAACTTGAAGACCTTACAACCACCCTTGAACAACGTGTGAATGATCGTACCGCCGAGTTGGCAACAGCCAACATCCGAACATCCAGCCGTGCAGCGCAATTGCAAGCCATCACAGAACTCTCTGAAGCCATCGCCCAATTGCAGGATCTGGGCGAATTATTCAACTCCGCTGTGAATTTGATCAGCGCACGTTTTGGTTTTTACCACGTAGGCATCTTTCTTATAGATAACGACCGCGAAAACGCGATCATGCAAGCCTCCAACAGCGCTGGCGGACAAAAGATGCTGGCACGCGGTCATCGTTTGAAATTGGGGACCGGCGTAGTAGGCTTTACCGCCCAAACTGGACAACCCCGCATCGCCCTCGACGTTGGAGCTGATGCTGTTTTCTTCAACAACCCTGACCTCCCGACCACCCGCTCCGAAGTTGCCCTACCCTTGAAATCACGCGGCGAGACCTTTGGCGTGCTGGATGTACAAAGCACGGAAGCTGGTGCATTCTCGAATGAAGATCTCCAGGTGTTGACGGCGCTAGCCAATCAAGTATCCATCGCGTTTGAAAACACCCGCTTGTTAACAGAAACACGCGCAGCGTTAGAGCAAGTACAGGAAGTGTACGATGAATTCACTCGCGCCGAATGGAGCCGCGCAGCCGCCAAAGCTGAACAGGCTGGCTTCCGCTATCAGACCGGGCGCATAGAAATGATCGAGAAATCACTGAATTCGCCTGAAGTGGTCTCCGCTGTGCAAACCGGTGAGGTCACCATGAATCAGACCAACGGGTCGAAAGAGATGCGCCCAACCGTGGTGGTCCCGGTTAAATTACGTGGCGAGGTAATCGGCGTGCTCCATATCGAATCGAACGATCCGGCAAAAACATGGCAAAAGGATGATGTCAGTTTGGTAGAGGCGGTTGCGGAACGCGCTGCATTCGCCATGGAAAATGCCCGCCTATTTCAGGATGCCCGCAAGCGCGCTTCGAAGGAACGCTTGATCTCCGAAGCCACCACCAAGATCAGTGGTGCGCTCAGTCTGGAAAATATTTTACAAACCACTGCCCAGGAATTGGAACGTGTGCTCGGCGGCTCTGAAGTATTGATCCAATTCCAAAGCAAGGAGCAAAAATGAACCTAAATCAAAATGCTCCTAACCCAAAACAAAACATGTTGAAGCCAGCTAATACTACTGATAAAAAACAGGAAAATACAAAAGCCAGTCTTTTGCGCACTCTGCTTATTATTTCTATTATTGCTGATGTGGCAGCATTAGCGGCTTCAGCAGCTGGAGGCTTTGGTTGGCAATATTTGTTGCCGATCGGTTCTTTGCTAGCATTTTCGTTAATCGGTTTGGTAACATTACTCCGAGGATACCTTCTACCCGCACAAGTTATTCTTCCTACTTCTTTGTTTGTAGTAATTACCTACATTGTCGCAATCCCGCCCGGTTACGGGTTACACGATATAAATATGCTGGCGTATGCTGTGGTAATTAGCTTGGCTGGTCTTGCTTTAGGACAAAGTGGTGCGTTGGTATTTACTTTCCTAATTATCCTAGCGGTTTTCGGAATCGGTATCGCCGAAATGCGCGGGATTATTGTGTCGCCAACCAGTTCACTGACGCTTCCTGTTTCACCTATCGCAATTTCCATAGTCCTTCTGGCAATCACTTTTATTCAAAGAGCACTTATCAACTTGCTGAACGAGAATGCGGAACGCGCCCGTGCCAGCGAAAAGGAAGTAGCTGAACGCAACGAGGAACTACAGGCTTTCAGTGAAGGGCTTGAGAAACTAGTCCAAGATCGAACAACCGAACTGGACCTAGCCCGGGTGCTCAGCGAACGTCGCGCGAAACAATTTGAATCCATTTCACAGATCACCCGCACAATCAGCTCCACTCGTGATCTGGATAGCTTGCTTGCACAAATTACAACAGTGATCAACCGCGAGTTTGGTTTCTATCATGTTGGCATCTTCCTTCTGGATACTGCCAAGGAATATGCAGTTCTCAGTGCATCCAACAGCGAAGGCGGACAAAGGATGCTCGAACGCAGCCACCGCCTCAAAATTGGCGAGACGGGCATGGTCGGGTACGTAACCAGTACCGGCAGACCGCGCATTGCCTTGAATACCGGCACAGACGCAGTATTCTTCAATAATCCCGACCTGCCTGAAACCCGTTCAGAAATCGCTCTGCCCCTAAAGGTTGGTGAAGAGATCATTGGCGCGTTAGACGTACAAAGCCTCGAGGCGAATGCATTCAAACAGGAAGATATCAATATCCTATCCACACTTGCCGACCAGGTTAGTATTGCCATTCAAAATGCCCGTCAATATGAAGAGACACGCAGGGCATTGGCTGAATCAAATTCCCTTTCGAAGCAATTCGTTCAAACTGGCTGGAGCAGGTTTGAACGCACCAGCAAACTTGAGGGGATTCGGCATACCGGTGCAAAATCCACGCTGCTATACAAGAAAAGCGGCAAGAGTAAAGATGAAGGCGACTCAGACAGAGTCCAGCTCAAAACAAAAGGGCGAGGCGCAGTTCTGTCCCTACCGGTAAAGTTACGCGGTGAAGTGATCGGGTCAGTAGATATCCGCTCGCCTGAGAATCGCCAATGGGATCAGGATGAACTGGATATCGTGAACGCCATCATCGAGCGTTCTGCGATCGCCATGGAAAACGCCAGGCTGCTTGCTGATAGCCAGAAACTGGCTGCCAAAGAGCGCACGATCGGTGAAATCTCAGCCAAGATCAGCGCTCAGAGCGATGTAGACGAATTACTTAAGACCGCGACCCAGGAACTCGGACGAACTCTGCCAGGCATGGAGATCTCGATCCAACTCAAGAAGGAAGACACTGAATGATCAGAAGGATTTTTAGCCCGCCAGTGTTTGAAAACAATGAGGATAATTTCCGTGCGAAGTTTATTAATGTTTTCGCATGGTTTGTGATCGTAGTGCTTACGATTTCAACAATTCCATATCTAATTCGGGATACTTGGGATTTTACCGTAGTTGTAAATTCCAGCTTGATCGCAGTTATGTTTGTCGCGATCTATTTATTACACAAAGGCAATATTAACGCAAGCGGCATAATTATCGTTACACTTGGCTGGATTGGGCTTGGCATTCAGGCATACAACGCAGATGGAGTAAAAGATGTAGTGATACTTGCATACATCGCAATTGCTCTGCTTGCAAGCATTATTCTAAGCTGGCGAATTGGTTTTATAGTGATCCTTGCAAGTATTGGAGCAATTTGGGCGCTTGCCCTTCTTGAGGCAAATAATATTATTGTTCCGCGTTTTCAGGAACCATTGGCATATTCTCGTGATCTCACAGGTGTATTTGTAGTGGTTACTGCACTCATTTATTTCAGCACAACCAGCTTGCGAGATGCCATCACACGCGCTAACAAAAGCGAAGAAAACCTGCGTGCATCGAACGAAAGCCTGCAGGAATTAAATCAAAATCTCGAGGTCCGCGTTTCTGCGCGCACGAACGATCTGGAACTTGCCAATCAGCGCAACGAAAAGCGCGCGCGGCAATTTGAAGCCATCGCACAGGTGGCACGCGCAATCACTGCGAATCAAAAACTTGAAACGTTACTCCCCAGTCTAGCCGAACTCATCAGCAACCGATTTGGCTTTTATCACGCGGGTATCTTTCTCATAGACGAAGACCGGGAATTTGCAGAGTTACGCGCTACGAACAGCGATGGCGGCAAGCGCATGCTCGCACGCGGACATAAACTCGCCATCGGGCAAAGCGGTATTGTGGGTTTTGTTTCTGCGACAGGTAAACCCCGCATCGCTCTGGACGTGGAGGCTGATGCGGCTTTCTTCAACAATCCCGACCTCCCCAACACCCACTCCGAAATGGCACTGCCCCTCCGTGCTGCCGACCAGATCATCGGTGTTTTGGATGTACAAAGCATTGCTTCCAACGCATTTCAAGAGGAAGATATTGACGTGCTTGCGACACTGGCAGATCAGGTGGCTATCGCCATCCAAAATGCTCGCTCCTTTGAAAGATCGCAGGAATTATTGACCGAAGCGCAGCGAACTTCCGGTGAATTCTTGCGTGAATCATGGAGGGTGTTGCAAAGCCAGGAAGAAAGCCTGGGATATCAGGTTATTGAAAACAAACTCAAACCTTTGAGCAAACCTATTGCATCGAGCCAGATCAAAAAGGCAATGGCAACGAAAGCAACTGTGACCGAAAATGGCGAAAAAGCCACACTGGCAATCCCCATCCGCTTGCGCGATAGCGTGATCGGCGTGATGGATATTCGCGTATCGGATGAACATGACTGGGACGCAGACGAGATCGATGTTGCCGAGGCAGTCGCAGAACGTTTATCGCTGGCGCTTGAAGCGTCGCTTCTTCTAAAATCCACACAGCGTCAGGCTGAGATTGAGCGCATTACCGCTGATATTTCCACCAAGATCGGTGCCACCACCCAATTCGATTCCATTCTGCGGACTGCCGCAGAAGAACTCAGTCGCGTACTGGGCGGTTCGGAAGTACTTGTACAGCTTCAAAGTGAAGTGATTGAAAAAGATATTTAATTTCCGAGAAAGACCAAGAGAGTTTCTACAATGAAAAGTTTAACCACTGGTGAATTAAGAAACCCAAATTCCCTCCGGGCAAAATACGCGCTTAGAACGGCAATTGTTCTAGCTGTTGCCTTCGTGGGAACATTTGGTCTTTATCTTTATCTGGCGCAGTCCAACAAGGCATGGCAGTTATATGTCCTGACCGCTACCACAGGTCTCGTTGCTTTATTAAATATTATTGCAATACGCTTTAGTCTGAAAAAAAGAATTGAAGCCGCCGCTTACCTAATGATTGCAAGCATCGTCCTATTGTTCCCGGTTGCCACTTCATTCCTTTCAGGTGTAGGGACAGTTCTTGGCATTGGCGGCGTCATTGGGATTTATATGATCGCCACCCTGACATTAATTCAACCCCACTTAAGCAGGGCAACCATTTTTGCCATCGTTTTTGGCATTGCAATCATTCTTCTTGACACCTTCTTCCCAACCTCGCGACTGGAAATTAGATTATTGACGATCTACATTCCCATTGTTGCCGCGCTAGGCATTGGTATATTTACATATTACCTTTTTCAGGAATTCTCAAATTATCCTCTACGAACAAAACTCATTTTGTTCTTCATCATTGTGGCGGTTTTCTCGGTAGGCGCCATTGCGGCGGTTACAAATAATCTCGCACGGACCGAGATCACAAAACAAGTGGGGAGAAACCAACAAATAATAGCCGAACGGCTTGCCTTCGAGACTGGTCAAGAGCTAGAGTCTCAAATAGAAAGTTTGCAATCTGTTGGATCGCAATTTGGAGAAATAGCTGAAAATGCCAACGCCAGTTTTGTTGGAACAAACAACGGCATTAATAGCCAGATCCTTGTAATCGATAACAGGTGGCGGACTGCACCAGATAACGACATCGTCGTTCTTGGGGTGTTAAATAACGACACAGCCAGTAAGCTGCGCGATTTTCAATCAAAATTTCCTAATCACGTAGAATTATTTCTAACGAATAAATACGGCGCAACTATTGCCGCAACCAACCGCACCTCCGACTATTACCAGGCAGATGAAGATTGGTGGAAGGTGGCGTACAGTTTAGGGAAAGGTAAAGTATATATCGGTCAGCCGGAATTTGACGAAAGCAGCCAAACTTTCTCCATAAACCTTGCTGTGCCCATTTCCTACAAAGGCAAAGTTGCAGGCATCTTAAGGAGTACCTATAATGTGAAAGCACTGGTGGAAAATTTCCAACAAAGTGCAACGAATACTGCAACTGAGATCGATCTACGTGTCCAAAACGACACATTACTCAACGGCGCGACTCTTACGCAAGAGGAGCTCCCGGGCTTGAGCGATGCAATGGGCTCGTATAAAGAGATTACCTATCAAGGCGCTCCAAGTTTGGTTAGTCAGCAACGCGTGTTCTCTTCGGCTAGCAGCAATGCGCAAGCCGCTGTTTCTGAATTGGGGTGGAGTATTATCGTGCATCAAGACGTGGACGAAGCTCTTCAACCCGTCCAACAGCAAACTCGCGCCATTACACTTGTGGCTGTGCTTGTCACTATTCTGGTGGGTCTCCTGGGTTTCTTCGCTTCGCAAAGACTAGCCGCACCAATCCTGACACTCACGGAAATCACAAATAAAGTGGCAGACGGCAACCTTGCCATTCGCGCTCAGATCCAAACCCAGGATGAGATTGGCACGCTAGCCAACACTTTCAACCGCATGACCAGCCAACTCCAGGATACATTAGGCGGGTTGGAAAGACGAATCGCTGAGCGCACAGCCGACGTGGAATTAGCCCGTTTGCTTAGCGACCGCCGCGCGCAGGAACTTCAAGCCATCAGTGAAGTTTCCCGAACGATCTCCACCGAACAAAAACTGGAAATCCTTCTCCCGCTTGTAACTCGCCTCGTGAGTGAACAATTTGACTTCTATCACGTTGGTATATTTTTCGTAGACACAACCAAACAATTCGCTGTACTACAAGCTTCCAATAGTGAAGGCGGCAAACGGATGCTGGCGCGTGGACATCGCCTGGAGGTTGGGTTGACCGGCATCGTCGGTACCGTAGCGCAAACAGGCAAACCGCGCATCGCCCTGGACGTTGGATCTGATGCCACATTCTTCGAGAATCCTGATCTCCCCGAGACCCGCTCCGAAATGGCGCTCCCCCTCAACTTCCGCGGAGAAACGATCGGCGTACTTGATGTTCAAAGCGTAAAGCCGGGTGCTTTCACCGAAAGTGACGCAAGCACGTTGAGCATCCTTGCCGATCAAGTTGCCATTGCAATCGAGAACGCTCGCCTCTTCGGTCAAACTCAACAAGCCCGCGATGAAGCTGAGGCGCTCTACAACCAATTCCAGAATATCGAATGGAAAAATTTCTCGAAACAGGAAGCAATGATCGGGTATAGTCAGTCCACGATTGGCGGTAAACCCATTGTCAAACTGGTCGAATCACCAGAGATCCGTGAAGCGCTCCAAAAGGGGCAGGTTGTGGTCTTCGATGGAAAAACCCTGAAAACTTCACCATCCATTTCCATCCCTGTCAAATTACGCGGACAAACCATCGGCGTGCTCAATATCAAAGCGCCCACCAAAAACCGCATTTGGAATCAGGATGAGATCAACCTTGCTCAGGCTGTTTCAGACCGTCTCGCTCTCGCCCTCGACAACGCACGCCTGCTGCAAGAATCTCAACGCCGAGCTTCGAAAGAAGCCAAGATCGGTGAAGTGACCGCTAAGATCGGCGCATCCATCAACATGCGTAACGTCTTGCAAACCGCCGTGGAAGAACTTGGTCGTGCTCTGCCAGGGTCTGAAGTAATTATCCAATTTCAGGACTCACAGGAGAATTAATCAATATGGAAAGTAATAATCAACCTCCTGTGGAAGCCAAACGCAATTTCTTTAGTTTGCAAGCCAAGCTTATTTATGGTTTCTCTGTGTTATCTGCCATTGTTTCATTTCTCACCGCCCGCGGAATTTATACAAACCTAGACACTGAAGTTAGTGAAGCGATTCGAACGGAGTTTGTCACCCAGTCTATTTATGTTTTCATTTTCGCAGTCTTTATAGGTACTGCCTTTGGCTACGTCGCAGGTAGAGTATTAACTGATTCGATCATCAAGCTCACAAAAAGTGCAAAAGACTTTGCCGCCGGAAATCTGAACGAGCGGATTGAATTAAATACCCGAGATGAGATCAATGACCTGGCAATAACCTTCAACAGTATGGCTAACGACATCCACAATTTGATTACCGGTCTCGAGCAACGCGTAGCAGAGCGCACATCAGATCTAGAGTCGCGTTCAGATGAATTAGAAAACGCCAACATAAGAATTCAACGTCGTGCAGCCCAGTTCGAAGCCTTGGCACAGGTCACACAAACCATTACAGCCATTCGCGATCTTCAGCAACTCCTGCCGCAGGTCACCACAGTGATCAGTGACAAGTTCGGCTTTTATCATGTGGGTATCTTTCTGCTCGATGAAATCAATCAATTTGCTATTCTAAGCGCCACCAATAGTCCAGGCGGTCAGAGAATGCTTGAAAGAAAACATCGCTTGCGAGTGGGCGAAGAAGGTATTGTAGGATACACCGCCGCCACCGCAAAACCCCGTATTGCCATGGATGTAGGTACAGATGCCGTCTTCTTCACCAACCCTGATCTGCCGGGTACCCACTCCGAAATGGCGTTACCGCTCATCAGCAAAAACATCATTGTGGGTGTATTGGATGTGCAAAGCACAGAAACCAATGCGTTTTCTGATGAGGATATTCAAATGCTCAGCCTGCTTGCCGATCAGGTCAGTCTGGCGATTGACAACGCACGCATCTTTGACGATTCTCGCAAAGCCCTGGCAGAATCTGAAATGGTCAGCCGCAGAAATACGCGCGATGCCTGGCACCGCCTGCCGGAGCAGCAAAAATTGCTAGGCTACCGTTATAACGTAACCGGCGCTGCGCCGTTGAAAGAACCTGTCACGATCGCAGAATCAGGCTCAGGCAAAAACAAAAGCAAACAAACAGGAACAGCCCAGGCTGTAGTCCCGATCGCATTGCGCGGTGAAGTCATCGGCTCATTGGTTGTGCAGTCTCCATCGGAAAATCAATGGAACGAAGATCAACTTGACCTCATCCGGGCGGTCGCTGAACGCGTGGCGCTCTCTGCCGAGAACGCGCGCCTTTTCGAAGAAACCACCGCGCGTGCAGAACGTGAAAGACTCGTATCTGATATCACCAGCAAGATCCGCAGTCATACCGACCCGCAGACCATGATCCAAACTGCGATCGACGAACTCCGTAGCGCCTTGGGAGCCAGCCGCGTGGAAGTTATTCCACAAGCCATCAAAGGCACTGAAAGAAACGAAGCGTAAGGTGTAATATGACTTATACAATCGCAATGTCGAATGAAAAAGGCGGCGTCGCCAAAACGACCTCCACGTTATCACTGGGTGCGGCGCTGGCTGAATTAAATTACCGGGTTTTATTATTTGATCTCGACCCACAGGCGAATCTATCGCTGGCGCTCGGACTAGAGACTGGCGAGTCCACCGTCACCTCTGCGAACATATTGATCGAAAACTCATCGGTGCGCAGCGCCATCCGCAAAACAGATATTAAAAATCTTGACCTTGTCCCGTCCAGTTTTCGGATCGAAACTGCCGAGCAATTCCTCCCCATGCGGACGCGTTACCTCAGCACGCTTCATGACGCGCTGAAAGCGGATACGCTTCCTTATGACTATATCCTGTTTGATTGCCCGCCCGCCCTCGGCGCGATCACTCTCAACGCACTTGCCGCCGCAGACCTGCTCATCATCCCCACCCAGGCTGAATACTTCTCGGCATACGCACTGCGTAACATGATGGGCACCATCCGCCGCATCAGGCAGGAAGAAAACCCAAATCTGGCATACCGCATTCTGGTGACCTTGTTGGACCGCCGTAACCGCACCCATCGCAATATCTTTGAACAACTGCAAAACACATTTGGACAGGGTGTATTCACCACGGTCATCGAAGTGGACACAAAACTGCGCGAAAGCCCGATCGCCGGTGTCCCAATCACACACTATAGACCAACCAGCCGCGGGTCACAACAATATCGCGTTCTAGCTCAGGAGTTGATTGAATATGCCAAAGAAGAAGCCAATCGCCAAGCGGCTTAATAAGCTGTTTGACGATATAACCCACGAAGAGCCGAGCGCGGAAGCAAAACCCCGCCCGAAAAAGAGTTCGGCACCTGAACAGGCACAACCTGCACCAGAGGTAAAACCTGTGGTCAAACGCACGCGTGCCAATGAAACGCGCCAGGCAATTGCCACCCAAACAGACACGGTCTTATCGCTTGCCTTCCAGACTGGACAAAACAATTGGTCAACCTTACAAGTGATGGACGAGGAGACCACGAACCGCAAGTGGAGCGAGGAAGAACAATTACTTGTCAAACAAGTGACCGACCAACTCTCGTTGGCGCTCGAAAATGCCCGGCTCTTTCAGGAAACCCAACGCCGTGCTCAGGAAATGACCGCGCTTGCCGAGGTGGGACGTGAAATTTCCGCCACCCTCGATCTTCAAACCGTGCTTGAGCGCATCACGATCTACGCCTCTGATCTGTTGAATGCAACCTCAGCTGCAGCGTACCTCCCCAATGGACAGGGCGAAACCTGGAGCGCCATCGCTGCCGTTGGATTGGATGCTAAAGAGATTATGGCTGATATCATTAATCGAGGCGAAGGTATTTTGGGGAAGATCGTGATGCAGCAAAATGGGGCCATCATGAACAATGTCGATCAAATCTCCGATGGCATCGATATTGCCGGCACTAACCGGGTGGATGCCTTTGAGCATTTAATGGGCACCCCCGTGCTTTCCGGCAATCAAGTGACTGGTTTGCTCGCGATTTGGCGCAATGGTGAAGGTCGTGAATTTACAAAAGCTGAACTTGAATTTTTAACGAACCTCTCGCGCCAGACTGCCATCGCCATTCAAAATGCCCAGCTATACCAACAGGAACAATATCGCCGTCGAATCGCAGATACGCTTTCGGAATTGGCACGTATTGCAAGTTCTTCTCTGAATTTGAATGATGTTGTGCAAAAACTTCTTGAACAATTGCCCCGCCTGATTTCATTCAGCACAGCCTCCATCCAACTTCTCGAACCAAACGGACAACGCAAACAAGTCGGCGGTCTAAGCAAAGACAAAGACCGCACGCGAACGCTTGAGATCCCTGCTGATGCTTTTTTGCGACCAGTAGAAGATGATGCGCTCATCTCCAAGATCGTCAAAAATCAAGATATAGTCATCATTAGCGATACATACAATGACTCGCGCTGGGAAGTATTCCCTGAAACAGCCTCAATTCGCTCCTGGTTGGGCGCACCGCTACTGGTCGGTTCTGACGTGGTTGGTATTCTCATTTTGGATGAGAATATACCCAATGCCTACAACCAAGAGTCTGCTGAACTCGTACGTGCTTTCACCCCTCAGGCAGCCATCGCTATTCAAAATGCCCGTCTCTTCCAAAATGTGACTGAAAGTCAGGGTCAGCTCTCAGAAGCTTTGCGCATTGCCCGCATCGGTTATTTTGAAATTGACCTTCAGACACAAACCATCACGTTTACAGAGGAATTACTATCCTTATTAAATACTTCTGCAGAGCGGGAGGGCGGTTTTCAATTTCCATTAGAGCAGGCACTGCAAAAATTTGTCTTAACGGAAGATATCGCGGTCGCGAGCAAAGCCGTTCAGGATGCCATTGAGGGTCAAAATACCCGAAATGATGTGACCTCTGAAGTTCGCTACAGAACCACAGATGGCAGAATTATCTGGGTCAGTTCCATATACAAAGTGGAATATGATTCCAAAGGTCAAGCACTCAAAGTGGCAGGCTCTTCGCAGGATATCACTGACCGCAAGACAAATGAGTTAACTCAGGCTGCGGTCACACAAATCTCTGAAAGCGCACTCACATCCAAAACGCTTGAGGACTTGATCCACTCGGTGCACGAGTCTATTAAGTCAGTTCTACCTGCCAGGAACTTCTATGTTGCACTTTACGATCAGACCACAAACCTGATCAACTTCCCATATTATGCGGATGAGGTTGACAATAACTGGTCACCTCGCAGGCTTGGCAGAGGGCTGACTAGTTACATCATTAGAACAGGCAAAGCTCTACGCACAACCCCTGAAATATTTGCCGATCTTGAAGCCTCCGGCGAAATTATTAGCGATGGCGCTCTCAGTGTGGACTGGTTGGGTGTACCACTGCGTTCCAAGCAGGTAGTCAATGGCGTGATCGCCATACAGACGTACGATAACACCATCCGCATCACAGAAAGGCACAAGGAAATCCTTTCTGTGATCTCCTCACAGGTTGCATCTGCAATCGAACGCTTCCTAGCCGAACGTGAGATCCAAAAATTCAAATTGGGCATTGACCGTTCTGAAAATGCAGTCTTCATCACGAACACAGATGGAACGATTCAATATGCCAACCCAGCCTTCGAAAAAGTATATGGCTATTCACCCGCAGAGGCAATCGGCAATACTCCCCGCATCATCAAATCAGGTGTAATCCCTGATGAGCAATATAAGAACTTTTGGGGCACCCTGCTTTCAGGCGGCACAGTCTCTGGTGAGATCATCAATAGAACAAAGGATGGTCGCCTCATACCGATTGCAGGCACAAACAGCCCGATTCTCGATGAAACCGGCAAAACGATCGGCTATCTAGCCGTCCATCAGGATATTACAGATCGCAAGCTATCTGAGCAGGCACTGCAACGACGCAATACCTACCTCGCCGCCTCTTCCGAGATTGGTCGTCTCGTGACCTCCACCCTGGACTTGAACACGATCTTCACCCGTACCGTGAGCCTGATCAGCGACCGCTTTGGCTTTTACTTTGCCGCCATCTACATCCTGGATGAGACCGGCTTCCACGCCGTCTTGCGTGAAGCAAAAGGTGAAGCCGGTGAGAAGATGAAATCGCAAAAGTATACGATTTCAGTGGGATCTCAAACCATGGTGGGCAGAGTTGCCGATACCGGCGAATCTAAACTTGCAAATAATATTGCTATTGAGCCGTTATACCAACCCAATCCGCTTTTACTGGAGACCCAATCAGAAGCCACCATCCCGCTCCGCGTGGGAGAACGTACCGTGGGCGTGATCGACATTCAATCCAAAGATCTGGACGCGTTCTCACAAGACGATCTCTCCGTGTTGCAATCCCTGGCAGATCAGGTTGCCATCGCCATCGACAACGCCGCATCTTACTCACGCTCTCAAGAACTCATCAAAGAACTCCAGGAAGTGGATCAGCTCAAGAGTCAATTCCTCGCGAACATGAGTCATGAACTGCGCACTCCTTTGAACTCCATCATTGGCTTCTCACGCGTCATCCTCAAAGGCATTGACGGACCTGTAACCGAAATGCAGCATCAGGACCTGACCGCTATCTACAACTCCGGTCAACATCTCCTTGGTCTGATCAATGACATCCTCGACCTCGCCCGCATCGAAGCCGGCAAGATGGAACTCAACTTCGAAGAAGTAAAACTCTCCGAAATGGTCAACAGCGTGCTCTCCACCGCCAAAGGCTTGGTCAAGGAAAAACCGATCCATCTGGTCGCAAAGATCCCCGCCGATATGCCCACTGTGCGTGGCGATACCATGCGCGTCCGCCAGGTGTTGATCAATCTACTCTCCAATGCATCCAAGTTCACTGATGAAGGCACGATCACTGTCGAAGCCCTCGTACAAAAAGGACCCAACGGCAAACCCGAAGCCCTCATCAACGTTATTGACACCGGTCCCGGCATTTCTCAGGAAGGTCAGGAAAAACTCTTCAAAGCCTTCTCCCAAGTGGATGGTTCTGCCACTCGCAAAAGCGGTGGTTCCGGCTTGGGCTTATCCATTTGCGCCAACCTTGTTCAACTTCACGGCGGGCGCATCAGCGTGCATAGCGCTGAAGGCAAAGGCTCGACCTTCTGGTTCACACTTCCGCTTTTTCACCAACCGGTTGAAGAAATCCCCACCGACAAAAAAGTGATCCTGGCGATCGACGATGATCCTCAAGTGACCAGCCTCTACGAACGTTATCTCAACTCACAGGGCTATCATGTGGTGCCGCTCACCGATCCATCCCAGGCGAAGGCAAAAATATTGGAACTCAAGCCTTACGCGGTGACCCTCGACATTATGATGCCCAACATAGACGGATGGACGGTTCTTACTTCGCTCAAAACTGATCCTGAAACCAGGCATTATCCTGTCGTCATCTGCTCCATCATGGAACAAACCGACAAGGGCTTCAACCTTGGCGCTTCAGACTATTTAGTCAAGCCGATCCTTGAAGAGGAGATCGTCAACGCCATAAACAAGTTGAACAAAGACGGCAGCATTCGCGAGGTCATGGTCATAGACGATGATCCCAACGACCTGCGCCTGATCGAAAAGATCCTAAAGAATCATGGACAGTATAAGACGATCTTAGTGGAAGGCGGCCGCAAAGGCTGGGAAGCGCTCAGTATCAACCCACCGGATGCCATCATCCTCGATATCTTTATGCCTGAGATGGATGGGTTTACAATACTGGAGAAATTACGCGAAAACCCGGCATTAAGAGAGATACCTGTATTGGTGGTGAGCGGTGGTGGTTTGACGAACGAACAACATCAACAACTTGCAGAGTATGGGCAACGGTTAATCGCCAAAGGCTCACTCAAGGAAGATGAATTGATCGCGAGCATTGAAAATGCATTAAAGCGCATTGGGTAATCTATAACCCGATCTGCAAAGTCAAAAATTACAGAGGGATCGTTTTATGTCTTTTGTTATCAAATGTCTGGATTGCGGTCATGCAGCGCCGTTTATACCTAGCTCCATGCATTGCCCCCAATGCAATAGCCAATGGCGCGAAGCCCAATATGACATGGCTGAAGTTGCGAAAACATTTCCATCAGAGCTTAAAGATCGTCAATTTGATCTTTGGCGCTATCGGGAGTTGTTACCCATTCGCAATCCAAATCCCACACTCCGCCTCGGTGAAGGCGGCACACCGCTCATTCAAGCCGCCAATTTGGGAATGATGCTGGGTTTACCAAACCTATTTATCAAAGACGAACGCCAGGGACCCACATCATCCTTCAAAGACCGCCAGGCGGCTGTCACCATTGCTGCGCTTAAGGAAGGTGGCGTCACTGAAATGGTTGCCGCCTCCACAGGCAACGTGGCGATCGCGCTTTCGGCGTACGCGGCTCGGGCTGGGATCAAGCTTTGGGCTTTCGTCACCAGCCTCGTTCCGGGCGTCAAGATGCGTGAGATCGCCTTGTACGGGAGTCAGGTGGTGAAGATCACAGGTTCCTACGATCAGGCAAAGCAAGTCGCTGCGGAGTTTGCGCGTCAACGCGGTTTGTATCAGGATATGGGCGCCCGTACCGTCACCGCCGTGGAAGCGATGAAAACGATCGCCTATGAGATCGCAGAGCAATTGACGTTGCACATGGGACCGCCCCCTGGCTCTACCAAGGAAGCTCCCAAATGGCGCACGCCTGATTGGTACATCCAGGCGATCAGCGGCGGCATGGGACCGCTTGGCGTTTATAAGGGTTTTCATGAATTAAAAGAACTCGGGTTAATCGACCGCATCCCTGCGATCGGACCCATTCAAGCTGAAGGCTGTGCGCCCATGGTGTTGAGCTGGAAAAAAGGTTTGGAAAAAGCTGAGCCAGTGCTTTCCCCCAAGACACGCATCGAGACCCTTGCCACTGGTGACCCCGGCAGAACCTATGTGATGTTACGTGGTCAGGTTAACGAAACCGGCGGCGTATTCGAAAGCGTAAGCGATGAAGACGCCTTCCGCGCGATGCATGTGCTCGCAAAGATGGAAGGCATCTCAGCCGAACCAGCCTCAGGTGTGGCATTTGCAGGTTTATTCAAACTAGTGCGCGCTGGAATCATTAAACCCACTGATACTGTGGTTGTGAACTGCACCGGTCATACCTTACCCGCTGAGTCATTCCTCTTTGGCGAAGGCTGGACCCGTGATGTAGATCTGCGTCCCAAAGAAGAACCGACTGAGACTCCGCAGGAAGGTTTGCTCTCCGCCCTGAACAATGTGACGCCAAACCGCTTCTCGCGTGTGGCAATTGTTGACGATACCCCTGAGGCGCGGCGTCTCATCCGACGCATTCTCCAATCACAAGGTGACTTCGAGATCTTTGAAGCCACCAATGGACGTGAAGCCATCGAACTGGTGAACAAGGAACACCCCGATCTTGTGATCCTTGACCTGATGATGCCGGAAGTGGATGGCTTCGCCGTATTGGATGCCTTACGCAGCAATCCTGATACTGCCAACATCCCCGTGATCGTTGCTACTGCCAAAGAGTTGACCGTGGACGAGAAAAGCCGCCTACAAGGTCAGATCCAATCGCTGATGACCAAGGGCGATTTTCTCAACGATGAGTTCCTGGATGAGGTGCGCTCGTTGATTCGATAGTATACTTGGAGTAGATAACTCAAAACACATTGCACTCAGGTATTGTACAGACCAAAGTTCAGTTGGACACGGATAAAACACGAGAGGGCAAGGAATCCGTTTGAGATAACGGAACCAGCCCCATCGTGCGCAGGCAGCGCCGTGTCCAAATATTTTAAAGGCAAATCTTCAAATGCAAAAAGGTCGAATTACAGGGATCAACGCTGCGCTTGTATCCGCGTTTTTCCTGGGGCTGGCACCCGTTTTCGGGAAGGCAGCCATGGGACCGGAGAAATTTTCCCCTTTAGCGGTGGTGGCTTTGCGCACTGGCATGGCAGCTTTATTGTTGTTCCTGATCATGGTCATTTTCAAGCGCAAATACATTTTTATCTATACCGCGGGGTTGTTGGGATGCGCGCTGGCGGGCGGAATAAACGGCGTTGGTTCGATTTTTTATTACATGGGGTTAAGTAGATTGAATGCCAGTGTGGCTCAAATGCTGTATGCGCTTTATCCGTTTTTTGTTGCCGTCTGGTTAAGGCTCGATAAACAATCGCCAACCAAACTTACAGTGGTTCGGATCGTTATCGCCTGTATATCGGCTATCTTGTTGACCTGGGCAGGCACCGGTTCAATTGATATGGTCGGCGTGGCATTTATGTTGATCTCCGCTGCGTTATACGCATTTCATATCCCGATCAACCAACGCGTGCTTTTCGATGTGCCGGCACCTACCGTAACTCTTTACACTTTGATCTCCATGAGCGCAGTTGTTATTCCCGTCTACTTGATCTTCGATCGCAGTTTTCCTGTGACAAATACACCATGGTTTCCCGTGCTGGGACTCACAGCAGTCACTTTTTTCTCACGCTTATTATTGTTCACAGGCGTCAAACATATCGGCGGAATGCAGACCGCCCTGCTTGGTTTGGGTGAACTACTCGTCGCGATCTTATTCAGTCATTTATATCTCAAGGAATCACTTACTTTCATCCAATGGATCGGCATGGTAGGTTTGGGTATAAGCCTATTGCTCGTTTGGTTCGAGAAACCGATCTCTCATCCGATCCATACACATGGATTGCTCAGTTTCCTGCAACCGCCTGATTTCCCTGCAGATTTCTACAAACACTAGATCACACCTCGAAATTTAACTCGAAAAACTAAGTCGCCAAAACACTAAACCTTAGCGTCTTGGCGACTTTTCGTTAAAACAAATTAAAGATAGACTAACTATATTTCCGTATTGCCAGCACCGCGTTGTGACCACCGAACCCAAAGGCATTACTGATCGCCAGTGTGATCTTCTTCTCGCGCGCTTTATTCGGGATGTAATCCAGATCGCATTCAGGGTCGGGGGTTTCGTAATGGATCGTGGGAGGCAGAATGCCATCTCTTACAGCCTGCACGCAAAAGATCGCCTCCAACGCGCCGGTCGCGCCCATCATATGCCCCGTCATCGACTTGGTGGATGAGATCGGAATTTTGTATGCTAGTTCGCCAAATGCGGCTTTGATTGCCCGCGTCTCAGATTGATCGTTCAAAGAAGTGCCGGTGCCATGTGCGCTGATATAACCCAACTCATCCACATTCGCCTGGGCAGAGGCAAGTGCCATCTTCATCGCCGCCGCGCCCCCGGCACCGGTCTCGTGCGGAGCCGTCACATGGTAGGCATCCGCAGTGGCACCATAACCAGCCAGTTCTGCATAAATATTCGCACCACGTTTCTTTGCATGAGTCTCAGTTTCTAATACTAGAATACCCGCCCCTTCACCCATTACCAAGCCATCGCGATTCTTATCGAACGGCTGGGGCGCCATTGAATAATCATCATTACGGCGTGACATGGCACCCACTCGGTCAAACGCCGCCACCCCTACAGAACAGATCGTCATTTCCGCTGCACCTGCTACTGCAGCGTCGATCATACCGGTCCTCAACATCATTAAAGCTGTGCCAATCCCATCACAGCCCGAGGCACAAGCTGAAGCCACAGAAAAACACGGTCCCTTAATTTGGTGGTCAATGGCGACCATTCCAGCGGCGCCATTCGGCATCAACATGGGAATCAAGAATGGACTCACCCGCCGCGGACCCTCGGTAAAGTTCGTGATCACCGCATCACTCAAAGATTTGATACCACCGATCGCCGATGAGACCAACACACCGATCCGCCCCGCATTTTCTTCCGTGATCTCCAAGCCTGAATTTGCGATCGCATCTTTCGCCGCCGCCGTGCCCAACTGCTCAAACCGGTCACGCCGCCGCGCTTCCTTCGCATCCATATAATGATCGGGATTAAAACCCTTCACCTCCGCCGCAAAGTGGACATTCAACGGCGCAGAATCGAACAACGTGATCGGACCCACGCCCGAAACGCCGTTGATCGCATTCCGCCAACTCTCTTCCACGGTCAGCCCCAACGGGTTCACCGTGCCCATGCCAGTAATCACTACTCTTTCCATGTATTCCTCACATTCATCAAATAAGACTTTCGCATTGCTACAACCCCCAAAATGCCAGTCCGTCACGCCCCAAATGGACTAGCTCCGCTTCCCCTACGGGGACGGTGTCCTTCTAAGCCGAAACCTGCTTCTGTTTCAGGAGCCTCTCTGCCACTCGCGCGCCAGCAAGGCGTAGTGATATTCACTGCCATACTTGCCCTTGAAATAAACATTCTCCACCAAATGCGCCTCGCGCCGAAAACCCAGCTTTTCCAACAACTTCCAAGAAGCGACATTTTCCACATCACATTCAGCGATCACGCGATGCAAACCGCGTTCTTCAAATAGATATTTGAGCAAACATCCCACCGCTTCAAAAGCATATCCATGATGCCAAAAAGGACGTGCCAGGCTATAACCCACCAATGCCTGTTGTTGATCGTATAACATTGTGCAAAAGGCCACGTCCCCGATCATCTCCCGTGTAGACTTGAGCTCTACTGCCACTTGATACCACTCGCCCTGGCTGGTGGGGCTGACCATCTTCATGAGGTCAATAAATTGAATTCCGCTTTCGCGTGCATACGGAACATTCCAACTCTGATACCTCGCTACTTCCGGATCGTTACGATAGGCAAGAAAGCTCTCCAGGTCAGAATCTTGAAACGAGCGCAGAATCAAGCGTGGCGATTCGAGATGTAAAGACATAGCTCACTCCCCCGGCTTCGGAGTGTAATCTCCCTCAACCCAAAATTGACCATCCGGGCTAACCTCTTTCTTCCAGATCGGTACGATCTCTTTCAAGCGATCGATGCCATAACGCGCAGCTTCAAACACCCCCGTATCACGGTGCGCGGCAGTGCATGCAATTAAAACCGTCGGCGTCTTCGGATAAAGCTTACCGATCCGCTGAACAATGGCAATCCCTTCGATCACAGACCACTTCGCACGGATCTCATCGGCGACCTGTTTCATCTTCGCTTCAGCCATCGGAATATACGCTTCGTATTCGAGGTAATCGGTGTCATGCGCCTCACCGCGCCGGGTTTCGCCGCGCACCATGCCAGTAAAGATCGCCGCCGCCCCCGTGGACGTGAGCGTGATCTTCGCCAGCAAATCATTCAAATCGATTTCGTCTTCGGTGATCGAGAAGATTGTTGGAAATTCCATATTAGCCACCACTCACCGGCGGGAACATCCCGATCTCAGCATCCGCAGGGACGATTGCTTCATCGAAGGCATACTCGCGATTGATGGTAACGAGTACGCTTTTCATCGAGTCTTTCAACGTCGGAATATCGCTCGCCAGTTTATCTTTCAAGCCTTGGATGGTCATATCAAGGGGAATATCCATCTCGAGGGATTTGGTGCCCGCCCGATCGCGGATGGTGGCAAAAAATAATAATTTGATGTGATTCATAATCCTCTAAATCCAAATATCATTGGGGGCTGTTTTATCATCGACAACATCACCTGTATTCACTGTACCTGCTGGTTCGATCAACAAGATATGGCATTCAGCTTCAGCGACCGGCTTATGGTCCACACCTTTAGGCACAACATACAACTCACCTTCGTTCAAAGAAACTTTTCCGTCACGGAAATGAATATCCAGTTTACCTTTCACAACTAAGAATACTTCATCGGTTTCAGGATGAGCATGCCAGACAAACTCGCCCTGAACCTTTGCCAGCTTGAGATGATAATCATTCATCTGAGCAATGATCTTTGGCGACCAATGCTCAGCAAATTTCGAAAGTTTTTCTTGAAGATTTATAGGGGAATAATTCATTAGTCCTCAATGCAGAACTCTGGAGTCAACCAGCTTGCTGGTTGGTAGTTACGGGAGCAAGCTCCCTGACTCCAAAATCATTCATTCACCACATCACCAGATTGCCCGCCATGCTTTTCGAGCAGGCGAATGTTCTGGATACGCATGGTCTTCTCAGCGGCTTTTGCCATATCGTAAATCGTCAACGCTGCCACAGAGACCGCGGTCAACGCTTCCATTTCCACGCCGGTTTTGCCGATGGTTTTGGCAGTGGCGGTGATGACAACACCGGGGAGCGAGTCATCCAGCGTGAGATCCACGTCAATTTTGGAGAGTGGGAGAGGATGACATAACGGAATCAGGTCCGAGGTCCGTTTTGAAGCGGTGATTCCAGCGATCTGCGCGATGGTGAGGACGTCGCCTTTTTTAATTTGTCCAGCGCGGATCAAATCCAGAGTCGCCTGCTTCATATGGATTTCGCCGCGAGCGATCGCGATCCGTTCGGTATCGGGCTTGTGACCTACATCCACCATGCGGGCGCGACCATGTTCATCAAGATGAGTGAGTTCGTTTGGCATGCAAAGATTATACACGGTAGTAACCACTTGCGTTACTCGTGTATAATTCACGCTCTATGGAAAACCTGCTGGGACGTCAACTCAACTACACCGTGCACACCCCTGTGTACGATGGACCGCTCGACCTGTTGCTTAATTTGATCGAGCACGCCGAGTTGGATATTACCTCTGTGTCGCTGGCAATGGTGACCGACCAATATTTAGCGTACATCAACGGACTCGAACAGATCAACGCAGATGAGATCTCGGCATTCATTGTGATCGCCGCAAAATTACTACAGATCAAATCAGAAGCGTTGCTGCCCAGACCGCCCGTGCGTGAAGCCGGTGAAGAAGATACCGGACAATCCCTCGTCGATCAACTAAAACTTTACAAACGTTACAAAGAGATTGGCGGTTGGATCTTGGAACGCCAACAAGCCAACCTGCGGACTTATCTGCGCATCGCCCCGCCGCCCAAAGTGGAAGCCAAGCTCGATCTTTCAAATCTCACGTTGGAAAAACTGGTTGCAGCGGCTGAAGCGGCATTCAAAAAAGAAGCCGAAAAGAAGCCACTGGGCACAGTGATCGCTCCGCCGCGTGTGACGATCCGCGAAAAAATTGACCAAATCGCAAAACTAATGAAAGAAGTGGAAAAATCCACGTTTAGTGCGTTGATCGCCGAGGGCGCCTCGCGTATCGAAATTGTGGTGACCTTCCTTGCCATGCTCGAGTTAATCAAGCGCTATCGCATTCATGCTCATCAGGATGATCTGTTCGGCGATATTGAGATCGATCGCATGGAAGAATTCAAGGAAGACGAAGAGATCGAATTGGAGTTTGAGTAAATTAGCAATTCGCTTTTGGCGAGTAGCTTCTAACGATCAGGCAGTATCGCCTGGTCGTTTTTGTTTATCGAGGTATAAGCCGGTGAGCCACACGGAAAGCAAAGCGCCGATATTATCGAAGATCAACACATCCCAAATGGAAGAGTGTCGACCAGCTACAAAGGATTGATGATACTCATCGGTTAGCGCGTAGAGGATCACAAACGACCATGCAAGCCAACGTTTGTTCTTCTCCAAGCCTAATGCGTACCAATACGAAAAAGCCAGAAGCGCATACCCGATCACATGACCAGATTTCTTCACGATCGTATCCGCCCAGCTAAAGACCGGCAATTCTTCAGCCGGTTGGGCTGAGAACCAAAATATAACGCCCATCATCACAAGCGCCGGCAACCAATTCAAGATTTTTATTTTTTTCATTTTCACCAGGTCAAATAAAAAGCCATCGCCATAAAGACGATGGCTTTCACGTTAATTCAAAAACCTACACATCTTCAAGGCGAATCGCAACGGTACGGCTGCCATCGCCCAAGTCCACACTTTGGATCACAACTGCTTTGCCGCTCGGGTCGCCATCGAAGACGATGCTAAAAACACCGTCGGAGACCGTGGTCAACAATTCACGTTCTGTATAGCCCTTCGCAGTATATTCATCACGATAAAACTTCAGCACATCATCCATTGACAGTTTGGTGTAATACAGCAAACTGCCATCACCAACGTCAATGGTGTTGTATGCATCGTCTGTCATTGGGAAATCAGTTTTGACAGTTGTGTTGCTGCTTCCATTATCAACCGGCGGTGCTGATTCAGTCGGCTGGTCTACCTGACCACCAGAAGATGATTCTTGCGGCGCCGCAGAGTCAGCTTTTCTACCTGTAAGCGCGTTGCACGCCAGCGAGGCAACCACAAGGACTGTCAACGCTAAAAAGATTCGATATTGTTTCATGTCTATGCTCCTATAAAAGATTTTTATCATTTTATCATTTTGCCTGTTGAACGACACTCAACCAAAAGGGTACAATGGAAGCCATTCGCACATGCATACTTTTATCAATACAAACGAAGTCCTATTGAAAGACAACGGAGAATGGCTGCACTTCACCGCCCCTCAGCGTATTATTCAGGCGACCTCGCTCACCGACGTTCTCCCTGCCCTGCGCGAGATCGAAGATTTGATCAAAGCTCATGCCTGGCATGCAGCAGGCTTTCTAAGTTATGAAGCGGCGCCTGCTTTTGACGAAGCGCATCAAGCCCACCCGAAAACAGATTTCCCACTCCTCTGGTTCGGACTCTACCCCGCGCCGCGCGTCATTACTTTACCCGAACCTGCTTCAGCCAAACCAGCCTTAACCTGGTCCCCCACCGTTGACCGCAGTACATACAATGCAGCCATCGCGCAGATCAAAGAACACATCGCCGAAGGGCAGACGTATCAAGTCAATTACACGATGCGTTTGCAGACAGATTTCCATTCCGACCCGTGGAATTTTTTCCTCCACCTGGCGCGCACACAAAACAACCATGCCGCCTACATCGATACGGGACGCTATGTCATCGCGTCCGCTTCACCGGAATTATTCTTTCAACTCGATGGCGAGACCATCACCGGCAGACCCATGAAAGGGACTGTCAAACGCGGGCGCACCACGCTTGAAGATCAGGAGCAGGCGCAATGGCTGCATGAATCGGAAAAGAATCGTGCGGAAAATGTCATGATCGTGGATATGATCCGCAATGACCTGGGTCGTATCGCCAGCGTCGGCAGTGTGCAAGTCCCTGAATTGTTCACGACCGAGAAATATCCGACACTCTGGCAAATGACATCCACGGTGCAAGCCAAAACCTCGGCATCCCTGACGCATATTTTTTCGGCACTTTATCCGTGCGCATCCATCACAGGCGCACCGAAAGTCAGCACCATGCAGATCATTTCAGAACTCGAAACAACCCCGCGCAAAATTTACACAGGCAGCATTGGCTACATTGCGCCGAATCGCAAAGCGAAATTCAACGTTGCCATCCGCACCGCGTTGATTGACCGTGAATCTCAAACCGCAGAATACGGTGTGGGCGGTGGCATCGTCTGGGACTCGACCAGCACTGATGAATACGCCGAGGCTCTGCTGAAAGCTCGTGTGTTGACGGATGAGACTCCGCAATTCTCCCTACTCGAAACCATG
>CAZMQE010000001.1:0-3509 GCA_964568115.1 uncultured Anaerolinea sp. | reverse complement strand
TATTGGCGGCGGAGCCTTGTTTCGCTGTTCTTTTTGGTCACCGTCGTATTGATGGACCTTGCCCTCCCGCGTCTGATCCAGCGCATCATTGACCAAGGCATCAACGGCAAGGATATGAATGTCGTCATCACGACCACCATCCTCATGCTGGTCATATCCGTGCTACAAACGCTGTTCGCACTGGCGAATAACCTGTTTTCGATTCAGGTCGGCGAGAGTGTGGCGCGTGATCTGCGTGAAGCACTTTTTCTCAAGATCCAATCGTTTTCATTCGGCAACCTCGACCATCTCAATACAGGTCAATTGATGGTGCGGCTTTCGAGCGACACCACTGCCTTTCAGCGCATGGTGCAAGTTTCCTTGCGGATCGGGACGCGGGCTCCCTTGTTAATGATCGGCAGTTTGATCCTTATGTTCGTCACGGATAGTCAACTGGCGTTGAAGGTTTTACCGGTGCTCCTGGCGACAACAGTGGTCATTGCCTATTTCGTCTCCCGCATGGGACCGTTGTTCATGACCGTTCAAAAGAAACTGGATCGACTCAATACGGTCTTGCAGGAAAATATCGCCGGGGTGCGATTGGTCAAAGCCTTTGTGCGTGAAGAGCATGAAGGCGGCAGGTTTGCCGTTGTGAATGAAGAATACGCCGACCGCAATACCTATGTGATGCGTTTCATGGCAACCCTCTCACCTGCCATGAGCATCTTCGTCAACATCGGCATCGTGATCGTGATCTGGGCGGGCGGGATTCAATCTGCAAAGGGCGGCGTATCTGTTGGGCAGATCGTGGCGTTCATCAACTATCTACACACCACAATGGGTCCATTGGGTATCATGGTCATGCTGGCAAACGTTGTGGCGGCAGCGACTGCATCGGCAGAACGCATCAACGAAGTTTTGGACACAGAACCTGAAGTACAGGATGTACCCAATCCGCAGACTCTGCCCGAGGGGCGCGCGCAGCGGGTCAGCTTCGAGGGTGTGAACTTTCATTTCAACGGGACCAACAATGAGCTTGTCCTGAACGGCGTGGATTTCGTCGCAGAGCCGGGGCAGACCGTCGCCATCCTGGGCGCAACCGGGTCGGGCAAGTCATCCATTGTCAATCTGGTGCCGCGCTTTTACGATGTCGCAGCCGGGCAGATCAAATGGAACGGGACTGATATCAGTCAGGTGAAACAAAGCGACCTGTTGATGCAGGTGGGCATCGTGCCGCAAGAGACCGTGTTGTTTTCTGGCACGGTGCGGGATAACATCCGTTATGGCAAGCCTGAGGCGAGTGAAGATGAAGTGATCGCCGTGGCGAAAGCCGCACAGGCACATGACTTTATCAGCAACCTTGCGAATGGCTACGACACGCGTGTAGAAGAGCGTGGCGTAAATCTTTCTGGCGGACAGAAACAACGCCTCGCCATTGCGCGGGCACTGATGCTGCGACCTGCGATCTTGATCCTCGATGACAGCACCAGTTCAGTGGATGTGGAAACCGAAACAAAAATTCAAGATGCCATGAAAGCCTGGTTGTATGACAGCACAAGTTTCGTGGTTGCACAACGCATCAGCACAGTTTTACATGCCGATAAAATTATCGTGATCGATGAGGGCAAGATCGTGGCACAAGGCACGCACACCGAGCTCATGCAAACAAGCCCGGTGTATCAGGAAATTTACGCCTCGCAATTGGGTGATGGCGTAAAACTGGAGGCGGAATGAGCAGCACACCTTCAACACCCCCGCCTTCCACAGCCAACATTCGCGCCGCGATGGGACGCGGTCCCATGCAGCCCGGCAAGATCGAGAAAGCAAAAGACCCACGCAACGCCTTGACCCGCCTGACCATGTATCTCAGCCCCTACAAGAGCACGCTTGCCTTGGTCATGCTTTTTGTGCTGGCATACATTTCACTTGGATTATTGGAACCGTACCTGATCGGGCGCGGCATTGATCAATTTATTTCAACACGCAAAGTCGACGGCTTGCCGCAACTGGCGCTTCTGCTCCTGACCGCATATATTTTCGATAACGGCTTTCAAGCCGCCTCCAGTTGGCTGATGGCGCGCATCTCGCAAGACGCATTGCGCCGCCTGCGCCGCGACCTCTTTGAGCATTTACAAAAGCTCTCCATCCATTTCTTCGATAACCACACCGCTGGCGAATTGATGAGCCGCCTCACCAATGACATTGAAGCCATCAATCAAGCCGTTTCACAAAATGTGATCTCACTGGTGGCAAGTGTGCTTTCGCTCGTGGGCATTGTGATCGCCATGTTCGTGCTCAACAAGTGGCTGGCACTAGCAGCGTTGCTAGTGGTGCCAATCATGTTCTGGTTCACGCAATTCATCGCGCGTTACACCCGCAAAGGTTTTCGCGATCTGCAAAAAGAACTCGGCGAGATCAACGGCGTGATGGAAGAGTCCATCAGCGGGCAACGCGTGGTCAAGGCATTTCGTCGCAGCGAGACCGCCATCGAGCGCTTCCGCGTGAGCAACCAAAAAGTTTATGCGGCAGGCATCTATGCCAACACCTATGCACTTATGCTTATGCCGCTCACCAATGTGCTCGGCAATTTCTTTGTCATCGTGCTGGTAGGTCTCGGTGGTTATCTGGCATTGAAAGGTCTTGTCACGGTCGGCATGATCGCGACCTTCATTGCCTACGCCCAAAACTTTATCCAACCTTTGCGACAGCTTGCCAATATGTACAACTCGATTCAAGCCGCCCTCGCCGGTGCGGAACGTGTCTTCGAGATCATCGATACGAATGCGGAAGTGGATCACGCTTCAGACTCCCTTTTGCCTGTTCCCGTCCAAGGAGAAGTTCACTTCACTGACGTCTCTTTCGGCTACCTGCCTGACCAGCCCATCATCAAAAACATGACTCTCGAAGCAAAGGCAGGTCAGACCATTGCGCTTGTCGGTCCCACCGGTGCAGGCAAGACCACCATCATCAATTTACTCACGCGCTTCTACGAGATCAACAGCGGCAGTATTACCATTGACGGACACGACATCCGCGATATTTCTAAAGATGACTTGCGTCAAAAACTCGGCATCGTCTTGCAAGACACTTTTCTCTTTGCTGACACCGTCATGGAAAACATCCGCTATGGGCGGCTCGACGCCACCGATGAAGAGTGTATCGATGCAGCCAAACTCGCCGACGCCGATCACTTCATCCGGCAGTTACCGCAAGGCTATCAAACTAAACTCTCAGAGCGCGCCAGCAACCTCAGCCAGGGACAACGGCAGTTGATGTCCATTGCCCGCGCCGTGCTCTCGAATCCCAGCATCCTCATCCTTGACGAAGCCACCTCCAGCGTAGACACACGCACCGAAGCCCGCATCCAGAAATCGCTTCTGCGCCTCATGCAAGGTCGTACGAGTTTTGTCATCGCCCACCGTCTCTCCACCATCCGTGATGCGGATAATGTCATTGTCATCAATAACGGCGAGATCATCGAGCAAGGCACCCATCAGCAATTATTGGATGCAAAAGGTTTCTTCCATAAG